>NZ_BMOL01000035.1 GCF_014647055.1 Deinococcus aerolatus
TCAGCCACCACCCGGTCCTTGGTCATAGCCAAGTGTGCGCTTCCAACCAGTCAACGGACTACCAATAGAGTCAGCGGCACAGCTGGATCGCCAGGGCAGAGCGGCACCTTCAATGTCCCCCGGATCGGTCAGGAGACGGCGGCCCCGGCGGGCCGCACCCGCACCCGCGTGTTGTGGAAGGTGCTGCCCCCGCCCAGATCCGTGAGCGTCTGGGCGGTCAGGGTGTTGATACTCTGGCCGTCCGGCGCCGACAGGCCCCACCACGTGCCTTCTACCACCACCACACCTGGCTGCGTTGCCTCGCTCACCCGCACGCGGCGCTGCACCCGGCCCACTTCGGATTCCAGCGCGGCGTATTCTCCGTCGCCCAGCCCGGCTGCCTGCGCGTCATCGGGATGCATCAGGAGCTGGGGTTCGCCGCCCTCGGCGCGGTTGAGCTGCGGCAGGTTGCCGTAGGTGCTGTTCAGGAAGTGGTGAGCGGGCGGGGTCAGCAGCCGCAGGGGATAGGCGTCGTTCAGGGCAGCCTGCGCCTCACGGTGCACCGGCGCGGGCGCCAGCTGCACCCGGCCGCTGGGGGTCTCCGCTCCGTGGGCATACGGCAGAAAAGGCGTGGGCAGGTTCAGGCGCACGCTGCCCTCGGCTTTCACCCGCTCCGGGGTGATGCCCGCCAGGTACGGGTGGCCACTGTCCAGCACCGCCTCCAGCAGATCATCTACGCTCCAGTACACGCTCGGCTCGGTCACGCCCAGGCGGCGGGCGAGCTGCTGAAAGACCCAGGAGTTGGGCCGCGTCTCACCGGGGGCCTCCAACTCGGCGGGGTTGTAACCCAGCCAGTGGTGGCCATAACTTGTGTACACGTCGGCGTGTTCGGCAAAGGTCGTGGCGGGCAGCACGTAATCGGCCAGCCGGGCTGTCTCGGTCATGGCCTGTTCCAGCACCACCACGAGCAGGTCGTCGCGCTGCAGGCCGGCACGCACACCGCCCGAATCCGGGGCCACCACCGCCGGGTTGCAGTTGTAGATCAGCGTGGCGCCCAGCCCGGCGGCGGGCTTCAGGGCGTCCGAGAAGGCGTTCATGTTGATGTGCGGCGTGTCCTCCCGGATCAGATGGGCCGCGCCCAGCTGCGTGCGGTTGAGCTTGAAGGCCCCGCTGCTGCTCAGGACGCAGCCGCCCCCCGGCACGCGCCAGTCGCCGGTCAGCGCCGAGATCAGGGTGACGGCGCGCAGGTTGGTTCCGCCGTATTCGTGGCGGGTCATGCCGTAGCCCACCCGGATGTAGGTGGGCCGGGTGGTCCCGATGGCGCGGGCAAGGTCCTGCACGTCCTGCACGCTCAGGCCGGTCGTGGTGGCCGTGCGCTGCGGCGTCCACTCGCGGGTCGCCTCACGCAGCTCCTCGATGCCCTGGGTCGCCTCGGCGATGTAGGCGTCGTCGGTCCAGCCGTGGGCGAACAGCTCGTGCATGATGCCCAGCGCCAGCGCCGTGTCGCTGCCGGGCCGGATCTTGAGGTGCGTGTCGGCATAGGCGGCGGTGCGGTTGCGGTACGGATCCACGCAGATGATCCGGGCGCCGGCCTTGCGCGCCGCCGTCAGCTCGGGCGTCAGGTGGCTGTGGGTGCTCAGGCTGTTGATGCCCCACAGCACGATCAGCCGGGCGTGGCGCACGTCCGCCGGGTCCACCGCGTAGCGTGCGCCGTAGCCCAGGGCCCAGGCCTCGGTGCCGGCGGTGGCGCAGATCGTCTCGTCCAGTTCCGGGGTGCCCAGGGCGCGGAAAAAGGCGTGGACGTGCGTGCCCTCCATCAGGCCCATGGTCCCGGCGTAGTTGTAGCGCAGGATGCTCTGCGGGCCGCGGGTGTCCAGCAGCGCCGTCAGGCGGGCCGCAATGTCGTCAAGCGCCGTGTCCCAGCCCACGCGCTCGAACACCGGCTCGGCGTCGGTCTTGGGGTTCACGCGCCGCAGCGGGTACAGGGGCCGCTCCGGATGGTTGGCCCGCGCCGGGTAATGCACCGTCTTGGCACACGCAAAGCCGCGGGTGTAGGGATGGGCGGCGTCTCCCGTGACCTTGAGCATGCGCTCCTGCCCGTCCTCGCCGCGCCCGAGCGTCACCCGCAGGCGGCAGGCATCCGGGCAATCCAGCGGGCAGGTGAGCAGCACGTCACGTGTGGAGACAGAGGCGGTCATGCGGGAAGTCTACGCGGCGCGGCCGCCAGCTGAGCGAGCGTGGGGTTCATTTGACCCTCTCCCCGTTTCCGGTGCGAACCTGAGGACACATTCAGCGGCACGTGAGCCGCCGAAACCGTTGTCCCACAGCACGGCCGACAACACTTGAAGACTGACAATGACTGACAACACCTTCTGGTCCCCGATTAGACTGTCCGGGTGATCACACTCGAGGACGTCCGTGGGGCTGCTGGGAGGCTTGCGCCGCATATTCACCGTACGCCGGTTCTGTCTTCTGGATCGCTCGACCGACTATTGAGCCGCGAACTGCTGTTCAAGAGTGAGCACCTGCAGAAGACAGGCAGCTTCAAGGTGCGCGGGGCGCTGAATGCGGCGCTGCAACTCGATGGTCCGCGCGGCCTCGTGACCCTGTCCAGCGGAAACCACGCGCAGGGCGTGGCCTTTTCCTCGCGCGTACTGGGCGTTCCCTGTGTCGTCGTGATGTACGAGGACGCCAGCGAGACGAAGAAGGCGGCGGTGCGTTCCTACGGCGCGACCGTTGTGGACGAGGGCGTGACCCGTCTCAATGGCGAGGAGCGCGTGCGTGCCATCGCCGCCGAGCGGGGTTTTCACTACATCCATGCCTACGATGACGCACAGGTGATGGCCGGGCAGGGAACCCAGGCGCTGGAATTCACCGAGCAGACCGGCGCCCCCGAGGCAGTCCTCGTCGCGGTGGGTGGTGGCGGCATGATCAGCGGTATCGCCACCGTCATCAAGGCGGTGTGGCCGGGCACGCGCGTGATTGGGGTGGAGCCTGCGGCGGCCGACGACACGCGGCGCAGCCTGCTGGCAGGTCGGCGGATCCGGCTGGAGGCGCCGCCCCGCACAGTTGCAGACGGCGTGCAGACCATGATGCCGGGCGCGCTGACCTTTCCCGTGGTGCAGAAGTATGTCGACGAGGTGCTTGCCGTGCGCGAGGAAAGCATTCTGGAGGCGCAGCGCCTGATGATGCGGCACCTTAAGCAGGTCGTGGAACCCACCGCAGGACTGACGCTCGCGCCGCTGCTGGAGGGCGCCGAACTGCCGCGTCGCCTCGGACTCTTCGTGTGCGGCGGCAACTGGCTGCCCTGACGCACGGAGCGTGGTAGAACCTCACCCATGTCACGCCAGAGCTTCACCCCGGAACGTGCTCCAGCCGCCGCCGGACCCTACTCGCATGCCGTCCGTATTGGGCCGTTCATTCACACGGCGGGGCAGGTGGGCGTGGACCCGGAAACCCGGCAGGCCCGTGAGGGTGTGGAGGCGCAGACCCGGCAGGCGCTGGAGAACGTGCGTGCCGCCCTCGTGGCCGCTGGGGCCAGCATGGGGGACGTCCTGCGGGTGGGCGTCTACCTCACCCGGGCTGAAGACTTTGCGGCGATGAATGCCGTGTACCGTGAGTTCTTCGATGCACCTTACCCGGCCCGCAGCACCGTGTACGTGGGGCTCAATCCAGGCCTTCTTGTGGAGATTGACGCGCTCGCAGTAGTAGAGGCCTAGAACTGCTTGGAATCAGGGGTTCTTGTTGCGCTCCTAAACCTCCGGTTGTGATGAGATCGCTGTCTAAATGGCAGAAGACACCTTTTTGTTCAATGAGGTGTTCAGCAAAGGTGATGGTCTCCTTGATATTGAGTTTCGGTGCCGAGAGAAACCAAGCATCGATAACCCGAGGGCTGAGCCATTGCAACACAGGTGCGATACCGAAAGACTGGACGCGGCATTGGAATATGCCTCCCCCTGAGATAAGCCGGTTACGTCGGCGAAGTCTTTCCTCAGCTGTTTGATGGAATTTCTGAAGCATTACCGCCAGACCCTTATTGAGGGCGACCCTCCAGGCCAGATGCCCGGTCAGGAAAGGGGTTGCGGCCGTCCAAACAGGTAGCCCTGAAAGAAAGTGCAGCCCACCTGCGACAGAAGTGCTGCTTGCCTGGGGGTCTCAATACCTTCTGCCACTGTCGGGAGTCCAAGCGCTGTGGCGAGCGCCACGATCCCGCGCACCACTTCCAAGGCTCTCTGTCCACTGGGCGTCACTTCTCCGATTGGTGCGGTGAAGCTCCGGTCGATCTTGACCAGTTCGATGGGCAGGCTTGTCAGTGCCATCAGACTGCTGTAACCATTACCGAAATCGTCCAGAGCTGTTCGCACGCCCAGTGCATGTAAGTCTTGCAGCACTGGGGCGAACCGGGGTTCCAGCATGCTGCTCTCCGTGAGTTCCAGCCAGATGCGCCGGGGCTCAACTCCAGTCTCCGTGAGGATCCACTGCAGAAACTCCACAAAGTCTGGTTGCCGGATTTCCAGGGCGCTGACGTTCACCGAGACCCGACTAATACGCCTCGCTTTCAACGCATTGATGGCCTGCTGCAGAACCCAGCGGCCAATCGGTACGATCAGTCCGGAGGTCTCAGCCAATGGAATGAAGTCCAGCGGACTGACCACGCCTGTAGGCCGGACCCACCGGAGAAGCGCTTCGTGCGCCACGACAGCGTGGCTCTCGGCCTGCACCACTGGTTGGAAGTACAGCTGCAGCTCATCACGTTCCAGTGCCCGATGAAGCGCGGTCAGGCGTTCCATCTGGATGGTGGTCCGCTGATCCTGTTGCCGTTGAAAGGCCGCGTGGCCACCACCAGCTTGCTTGATCCGGTACATGGCCGCGTCGGCGTGCTTGAGCAGGGCGTCCATTTCCAGAGCGTCATCCGGGTACACGCTCAGGCCGAGACTCCAGTGGACGAACACTTCCTGGCCTTCAATCAGGAATGGATCGGCAAAACCATCCCGTAACCGTTTCATAACCAGGTCGATATCGGCGACGGAGCGCACGTCGGTAAGCAACAGCACGAATTCGTCTCCGCTGATCCGGGCGACGGTGTCACTGGTTGAGGTGGCTTCTTTCAAACGGCGCGCGACGTCTTTAAGGAGATGGTCACCAGCGAGATGCCCGAAGGTGTCGTTGATCATCTTGAACCGGTCAAGATCCATCAAGCCCACCACAACTTTCTCTCCTGAGACGTCGGCACGCCGGCAGGCTTCAGTGAGCTGCTGACGGAAATACACCCGGTTGGGCAAGCCGGTGAGGGCGTCATTCATGGCCATGTGACTGAGATCGGTGAGCGCCTGACGCAGTTTCAGCTCGGTCATTGCCATTTCGGCAAAAGTCGCGAGAAGGGCAGTCTCTTTCTCGCTGAACTCCCGAGGCTCGGTGCCAAGAATGCAAAACGTGCCGAGTTTGTAGCCGTCAGCGGTGATGAGAGGGGCGCCTGCATAACTACGAACATGAGGATCACTCACAACCACCGGGTACGTTCGAAGCCGCTCATTCAAGGTGGCATCCGGGATGACCATCACCCCGTCCTGGGCGATGGCGACTGAGCAGAATGACCCACTCCGAGGAGTTTCGGACAACGGAACACCATGGTTGGCTTTGAACCACTGCCGATCTTTGTCCACAAAACTGACCAACGCCATGGGCATGTCGAAGACACGGGCCGCAAGTTCTACCAGATGATCGAATTGTGGCTCTGGTAACGAGTCAAGAATGCCTAGCTGGTGCAGCGCTGCGAGCCTCAGCTCCTCTTTCTCGAAAGCATCAACGTCTTTTTCGTCTATGGAACTTAAATCTTGAAAGGCGTTCAAACGGCACGATCTATAGCATTCATTAAGACACTATAGCCGATGTAAAAAAATGAGGTAATGGTACTCCTAGTTTCATTTCCTTGCCCAACACCTGACACTTCGGTGGATTGCCTTGCTCGTAGGTGGGAGTGGTGTGTTGAGCAGCCTAAGGCAGGCCCAGGAGACATACATCCCCGCCCCACCTGACGGCCTGACTCGCACGGCCCGTCCTCGGTTTCCGCTCTTTTTCACGCAGGGCAAGCCCGAACCGTTACGTTTTTTAGACGCACTTTAGGACCAAGGTCTGATATTCACCCGCGCCCTTCGTCCGTTGAAATGAGAGTCAGATCAGACTACGGTGAAGCAACCAGAATCAGGCGATGTCGGCTGCAGGCCAGTGGGGGAGGGCACAAATACGGTCAGCTTGAAATTCGGCCTCTGGGTGAACAAATAGACGGACCGTTTTGGGGACCGTACACGTTCGACTAAGGATCGGACCCCAGAGACGAAATTTTCGGTGGCCACGCGTTCTTTCCAGCATCGCTGGCATATGGCACCACGAGGAGCACTATGTCCCGGGATACCTCCGTGCATCCTGTCGGCCACTTCTGGGCTGGCAATCTAGATTCACCTCTGCAGGGTTTTCAGCATACCGCTTCAAAATTTTCGTGGCGACGTCGCGCCAACCTACCCACTGTGAGGGCAGTGGGTTCAGTGGTGCTGCTCGCAGTGCTCGCTGCATGCGCTGCCCCACAAGCCCCACAAGTGGTTGATCAGACCTCACCGGCCGCTGCGGTTGCGCCTATCCTCCTGCCAGAGTCCATTTCTGATGCCAACACCGGCGGAAATCCCCGCTTCTTCTGGGTGACAAACAAGGGCGTGACCACCTTCCCGGGCAACCTCGACACGGCACTGACCCCCAGCGTCAAAATATGCAAGGTCGTCAACAACATCGCTACCACCACCTGCCCGGTGCTTATTAGTGGCGCGCAGCTTACCCTGACGCCCGACAATCTTGCTGCCAACCCACCCATATACGGCTTCTGGCGCGGACGCTGGAACACCAAAACGCCAGCCCTCAGGGTGACTGACGATTACCGCATGAGCGTGATGATCGGCAACAAGCTGTTGGGTTACCAGGATGTGGATCTGGTGGCCACCAGTGGGGAGACCAAGAATCCTCGCGTCGGGTTCATCGCCATCGTTAACGGTTCCTCACTGGATTTCAAATTCCGTATCGAAGCGGGTGCAACTGCACCTAACGTCTCCTTCTCGCCGGACTCCCTCGTGTTCCAGACCGTCTTGGTAGGCAATTCCAGTACGAAGCCTGTCACCATTAAGAATGTGGGGGTCAGCATGCTGGCCCTGACTGGCACAGGCCTGAGCGGAGCCAACGCCGGCGACTTCAGCGCTACTCTCAGCGGTTGCGGCTCTCTGGCGCCGCAGGCAACTTGTACCGCGAACGTAACCTTCCGGCCTACAGCACTCGGCCCACGTGCTGCGACCTTGAGCCTCACTACTACCGGCGCTACCGTGGCGCAGACCCTGGCCCTGACGTCAGGCCCCGCGTCGCAAGCCATTAACCGGCCGCCCAGGCTTCCACACTCCATCATCGCGTTCCCGGTTCGTGATTTCATTTCCGGGGCCGGATACGCCGCCACTGACCGGGTCACTGTGAGCATCTTGCGCGGCGGCCTGCGCGTTGGATTCGTCAACAACGTGATTCCCCAGGATGATCCGAGCACGCCTGAGTTTGATGGTTTGGTGGACGTCAATCACCCGGGTGGCGTGTGTTGGGAAAATAGCGTCCCCGACATCCGCGTTGGTGATCTCGTCCGGTTGGAAACGGCGCCCGGCGTAGGCGACGAGACCTTCGTGCAGGGTGTAACTGTGACGCAGCCCGCTACTATTGTGAGGCGGGCGACCCTGGATGCAGCCGGCAATTCCAATGCTGATGGCGTGATCGAGGTCCACGGCCGGGCTATGGACTTGCAGACCAATCAACGACTTGACCCCGCACAGTTCGAGGCGCGGCTTATTTCCAAGGGCAACACTTTCACCTTCAACGGCAAGCGCTCGCTGCGCGCGGGCGGCGCCGGAGGCAAGGACGGCACTCTGACCTTCGACACCACCGATCCGAACAACGGCTTGTGGACTGCCCGTTTCAGCGGCCTGACCCAGCGCGACCTTGACCTGGCCGAGGCGGCCGAATCGCGCGCCTTATGGCTAGGCCGCGACCCAGTGACCTCGAGCGAAATGACCATCTATGAGTTCGGCCAGTTCCCCGGCTTTGCGGGTGGCTGTGTTGGCCCGGTGACCGGCTTCGCCGGCCCATTGGCTGCACCAGCACCGGCCAGCCTGACGTTCAACGAGCAAGGTCTATACGACCCGGAGAATCCTGGAACCAACCCGGCTTCGGCGCCACAGATCATTACGCTCAGTAACGGCGGCGGCATCGCCCTGAACATCTCGGGCGTGAGCCTCAGCGGTTCCGGCTCAGCCGATTTCCTGATTGATACGAACACCTGCACGGGTACCAGCGTCGCTCCAAACGGTGCTTGTACAGTGGGCGTACACTTCCAGCCCACTTCGGGCGGGTTGAGGAATGCCCAGCTGAACTTCGTCGACAACGCCGACAATACTCCGCAAAGCGTGACACTGACCGGCAACCTTAATTCGGTCACGCCGGGACCGATTCACGAGCCGCCTCAGGATCCGCACGCCCTGTTTGTCTTCCCGTCGCGCGACTTTGTCTCGGCAGAGGGTTATGGCCCCAACGACCGCGTGAAAGTTGAGATTCTGCGGGGTGGCGTCCAGATCGGGGTGGCCAACAATGTGGTGCCAAAAGACGATCTTGGCACGCCAGGCTTTGACGGACTGGTTGACGTCAACCACCCAGGCGGGGCCTGCTGGGAAGGCGTAACGCCGGATCTGCGGCCTGGCGACGTGGTGCGCTACACCACTAATTTCGGTGTGGTCGATCAGACCACCACCCAGAATCTCGTGGTCACCCAGCCCGCCACCCAGGGCCGCAACGCTGACGGAAGCCCCGCGTCGAGCGTCGTGATGACCGGCTACGCGCTCGGCCAGGACAATCTGCGCCTGCCCCTCGACCAGTTCGAGGCCCGCATCATCGCCAAGGGCAACACCTTCGGCATCAATGGCCGGCGATCCTTGCGGGCCGGTGGTTTGGGCGTGCGTGAGGGCACCCTGACCTACGATACCGCCAATCCCAACGACGGCCGCTGGACTGCCGTGTTCCCCGGCCTGTCCCAAAGCGATATCGACCTCGCCGCCAGTGTGGAATCACGTGGCGTGTGGCTCGGGCGCATTCCGGCAGCCCTGACCGAGAGCACCATCTACGAATATGGCGCGGGCGGCGGCCCGGTGGGTTGCGCCGCGCCCCTGAACGTGCCGACCGCCAGTCTGAGTCCGCTGTCACTGGACTTCGGTGCCGTCACACTGGGCAGCACCACGGCAGCCCGCTCGGTAAGCCTCACGACTTCCAGCCCGGCCAGCATCAGCAGCCTGAGCGTGGTGGGCATCGATCCGGGCGAGTTCACGGTTGATCGTGGCGCCTGCGTCAACCCCAGTTCGACGTCCTGCACCTTCCGCGTGACCTTCATGCCAGCGGGCCTGGGCATCCGCACGGCCGGCGTGATGATCGTAGACAGCGCGGACGGCAGTCCCCACTTCCTACCCGTGCGCGGCGAAGGCGTCGTGGCTCCGCCACCCAATCGGCCGCCCGTCGGCGTGAATGACTACGTCTCCGGCCACGCTGGACGTGTGCAGACGCTGAATGTCCTGACCAACGACACGGATCCCGATGGCGATCCCCTGAGCGTAACTGGCGTGAGTAACGGCACGAACGGCGTGGCGAGTTGTACTCCTGGCGGCGCCTGCACCTACACTCCCGACATCGGCTACTTCGGAACCACCTACTTCGCTTACACCATCTCGGATGGACGCGGCGGCAGTACCAACGCCACTGTGACGGTCAACCTGACCAACGCCCGTCCGACCTCACAAGGCGACAATGACCGCACCGTCGAGAGCCGCGCAGTCAGCACCAACGTCCTGGCCAACGACACCGATTCGGATAACGACCCGCTGAGCGTCATCAGCGCCACTCAGGGTACGAACGGCGCCGTGTCCTGCACCAGCAGCAGCTGCACGTACACCCCAAATCCGGGTTTCTTTGGCACGGACAGCTACACCTACACCGTCAGCGACGGTTTTGAATCGGCCACTGCTACTGTGAGTGTGATGGTCGATCCTATGGCGAAGGCGATTGATGACGGGCCCATTAACATCCCGCTGTCCTCTTTTGACCCGGCGGTGGGGGCATTCATCGACTCCGCAACGCTGCTGGCCAACGATACGGGGCGTGGGCTCATCGTCACGAGCAACTCCAGTAGCTCTAGCGGAGGCAGCGCGACCTGCACTGCCACAGGCTGCACCTTTAAACCCAGTAATTCTGGCTCCGCCACCTTCAACTACACGGTGCAAGACTTCTACGACAATAACGCCACCGCCACCGTTCAGCTCAACTTCACACAACCCTGAACAGACTGAATACCCCATTTAGGGCCTGAGCTGGTGTAGATTTCACCGCACTCCGACGATGAAAAGTGAGACGATATGGCTAGATATCGTCTCTATCCTCTATACCTGTATACTGAGATCTTGCAGTTCGTGAAGTTGCAAGGGTTTAGTGAAGGGACAGTTCAGGATAGGGAGCCTGTTCCTCGAAGGCCACCGGGGAACGGTAGCTCAGTGAGGAGTGACGACGCTGCCGGTTGTAAAAGACCTCAATCCACTCGCACACCTCACTGCGGGTCTGGGCACGCGTGCCGCGTGCCAGCTGAAGGTCAAGCTCGACCTTCAGGGTTGAGAAAAAGCTTTCCTGAACGGCATTGTCCCAGCACGCCCCCTTGTTGCTCATGCTCTGCACTGCCTTCAGGCGCTCCAGGGCCCGCCGGTAGACGTCACGGGTGTTCTGGCTGCCCCGGTCAGAATGATGGAGCAGCCCGGCTTCGGGCTGCCGTCGCTGCCAGGCCATGTTCAGGGCGTCCATCACGAGCAGCGTGTGAAGGCGTTCATTCAGCGCCCAACAGCTCGGGACGGCCCGACGCCAGCCGACAATCTTCCTGGAGAAGAGATCCATGACCGTAGCCAGGTAGAGCCAGCCCTCAGTCGTTGGTAGGTAGGTGATGTCGGTGACCCATTTCCGATTGGGCCGGTCGACTTCAAATTCCCGGTTCAGGAGATTTCCTGCGAGTGGGTGGAGAGGTGATGCCTTCGTGGTCACGCGGAATTTCCGCTTGCAGCGAACCTTGTCCCCTCGCTACCTTCATCAATCGTCCGATTCGCTGACCGCTCACCCGTTCCCCCTCCTCGGCCAGGTCGGCCTGAATTCTCGGAGTGCCATACGTCCCCCGGCTCCGTTGATGGCTGTCCTTGATTCTCTCGGTCAGGGCACGATCTTTGCGCGCCCTGGTGTTTTCGGGCCTTCCTCGCCAGGCGTAATACCCGCTGACACTGACCGCCAGCACCCGGCACATCAGAGCCACCAGAAATTCTTCCTGATGCTGCTGGATGAAGGCGAAGATCAGCTTTGTCTGGCGAAGAAGCGGGCAAGCGTCCTCAAGGGCGTCTGTTCTGTCCAAGTCAGGCCACCGCTTTTTTCTCGATATCCCGCTCCTGACGGGCAATTTGCAGTTCACGCTCCAAGTGCTTAATGCGCTCTTCCTGTTTGGAGTGGGCCGCGATACCACGCCCCGTGTTCCCGGGGCGTCCTGCAGGCTCCTGCGCCTCCCACTGCTTTTTCCAGCGAGCAACGTAGTGGGGAGGAATAACGAGGTCACGGGCGATCTGAGCACAGCTCTTGCCCGTCGATTGAACCAGCCGCACAGCCTCCTGCTTGAACTCCGCGGTGTACTGCTACCTGGGGGTAGTCATGTTCATCTCCAGTCTGGATCAGACTGAACTTCCCCTCCACAAAACCCTATCAAGATCATTCGACATGCTGGACGAAATCAACGGAAGAACCGCAAAACTGGGTCACCCCAATGGCTACCATTGGAAGGGGGGATTTCTCCGCCTGAAGGCTGAGTCCCCTACGTCTAAGGGTCAATTGTTCCAAAGTTGAATGTGCCTTAAGCTCGCTCTTATATGAGCGGATGATAATGCTCATGATTATCAGGTCCGCCTGCGGAGGTAGACCTGCGTGAAAACATTTCTGTCTATTTAGACCCAGAGACTCAATTGAGGTGTTTAACGGTGCCAAGCATGATCAGGCAGCTGATGGACGTTGCTAGGGGGGGACAACGTTGCAAGGCATGGCCTGAGTTTTTAGATCAAGACTCGAGGTTAGTGTCAATTCCACCCACCCACCATCAGAGGAGTAAGGGGATGCCTATGGTCAGCCACGATTTAGGGAGCAAGAGAGGGCTTCGCCTCATGGCCATTGGGGCCTTGCTGACACTGGCGGGGTGTAACCAGCCGACCTCCCCAGTTCAGGCGTCAGTCGGCGAGGGAATGCGCCTGGAAGGTCTTGCAAGCAAGGCTGGCCTACTGGTACCTCTTGGGGCGGTGCGGGTTCCGACACCCCCACGTGGCGAGATCAAGAACCGGGCGGCGGCCATTCGGCTCGGCAAGGCGCTCTTCTGGGACATCCAACTGGGAGGCGACGGTATGACTGCGTGCGCGTCATGTCACGCGCGAGCAGGGGTGGACACCCGCACGGTCAATACGGTGAATCCCGGGCCGAATGGCCTCTGGGAAGCGGTTTCTGGCCCTGGCATGCCCTTTGCCTTCCATCTTCTGGAGGGCAGCGACGACGGTATTGATCATGCCCCGGCCGGGGGCGACGACATCATCGGTGCACAGGGCGTCGCAGGGATGATCTTCAAGGCGATCTCCACCGATCCTATGATGGCGGCCGACGTGTGCACCGTTGATCTCTCGACGCCCTTCGGAGCTCACCGACAGGTCACGGGCCGCAATGGACCCAGTACCGTCGCCGCCGTTTTTAACCGCCAACAGTTCTGGGACGGGCGCGCCAATGACAACTTCAATGGTCTCAATCCTTTCGGGGCGACGGCAAACGCAGAAGGGGCAACCCTTTACCGGCGTGATCGGCGGCAGTTCCGTCCGGCTGGGGATATTTCAGTGCGGGATATTGCCACGGTTGAGGATCTGGTGCCGAATTCCAGTCTGGCCTCACAGGCTGTCGGGCCTGTCAACAACGACGTTGAAATGTCGTGCTTGGGTCGCAAGCTCAACGGCAAGCAGGGTGTTGCAGCCAAGATGCTGGCCCGCAAGCCATTGCGGTTACAGACCGTGGATCCAGCAGATAGTGTATTGGGATCGCTGGCTGATCCAACGGGCGGACTGAATGTAACTTACCAGGCCATGATTGACGCTGCCTTCTTTAAACGAGAAAGCACGCGGTCCGTTTCCCGTTTTAGCGCAATGCTGGGCCAGGCTATGCAGGCTTATGAAAGCACCCTGATTCCGAGCCAGACGCCTTTCGACGCTTATCTGGGTGGGCGCCGGAACGCGATGACGGATCAGCAGAAGCAGGGCTTCGACATCTTCCGGGGCCGTGGACAATGCATGGCCTGTCACGTAGGCACCGAACTCACCGACGCGAGCTCCCGCTTCTACGATCTTCAAGGCCCACTGAACGTTGATGGTGGTGACCAGGGGTTCCACAACATTGGTGTGCGGCCCACCACTGAGGATCTTGGACGCGCGTCGCTGGGTCCAGCGGGCGCCAGCTTCTCGGAAAGTGGGTCGAAATTTGACCGGGGGGCCTTTAAAACACCCAGCCTCCGTAATCTCAAGCTGACCGCGCCGTACTTCCACACTGGCAGTGCCGCCACGGTTCATGACGTCATAGACTTCTATGAGCGCCAAGGTGATTTCGATAACCCCGAGAAGTCGAGCGTGATGAGTGCCATCGAACTCAGAAGCGAGGATCATATTGCACTGGAGGACTTCCTGCTCAATGCCCTGCTCGATTGCCGGGTGGCCTTGGACCAGGCGCCCTTTGATCACCCTTCGCTACCTTTGCCAAATGGTGATGATCTGAGCGCTGTGGGCGCCACTGGGCTACCAGGTGCGAGCTGCCCCTGAGTCATCCGTTGCACTTTCACACCTCTCCAATCCACCCACTCTGCCCTTGATTCTGTTGCATCTGAGCCTCTGACAAAAAGTCTGGAAAGTGAAGTGTCCCCAATCGGGGACACTTCACTTTGGGCGCTCTATCCGAGTTGCTCGTGACCCAGTGTCGTTGGTTGGAAGATCAGTGAGAAGGGGCACGCTCCCTGACCTTCTGCCACTGGTGGCCTCGCGTAAAAAAATTAATCGGTATTCGTATCAGATTGAGCGACGCTCACTGCTTAATTCGTGTGGGATGTTGCCCTGTACAGCTCCGTGGAC
>NZ_BMOL01000036.1 GCF_014647055.1 Deinococcus aerolatus
AGGCACGTCGCGTCACACCCGATTCTGAACCCAGCAGATTCCCTCCCGCAATTTTGGATGGCCTGTCTTCCAGCCTCTAGGACAGCTGGCCCCACCAGGATTTCACCTCCCGCGAGTCACGAAATTCCAGGCCACGGCCCCGGAGCGCGCCTGCAGCGGCTGTTTCCAGGCCTATACTTTCCCCATGACGGTCTGCCCAATCCGCCACAGGGAGGGCCATGCACAACCCACACGGTTCCTTTCCTGACATCAAAAGCCTGAGCGAGGCTCTGGCCACGAACGTCTACGGCGTTGTTATCGCCGACGCCCAGCAGCCGGATCTGCCCATCGTGTACGTCAACCCGGCTTTTGAGCACCTGAGCGGCTACACGTCTGCCGAGGTGCTGGGGCGCAACTGCCGCTTTCTCCAGGGGCATGACCGGGACCAGGCAGCCCGGATGGAGCTGCGCGAGGCCATCGAGCACAGGCGCAGCGTCACCACCGTGCTGCGCAACTACCGCCGGGACGGCGCCCTGTTCTTTAACGAGCTGACCATCAACCCTGTTCATGACACGTCGGGAACCGTCACGCATTTCGTGGGTTTTCAGGTGGACGTGACGGCGCGGGAGGCCGCCTCCAGCCTGATGACCCACCTGCAGGACCTGACGCAGCATCTGGCCGCCGCCCGGACCCCGGACGAGGTCTTTGAGCTGATCCTGCGCGATACCCTGGACGCCCTGTGGGGCATCGGCGGCGCGGTGCTGCTGGTGCAGGGAGACCGGTTGCAGGTGGCCGCGCGGCGCGGTCAGACCGGCGTCAGCGTCTGGCAGACCGGGGACCTTGCGGGTCCTGGCCCCAGCGCCGACGCGCTGCGCCTGAACACGCCGCTGTTTTTCGGGGCGGGGGGCGAACTGGCGGCGGCCTACCCGCAGCTCGAATCCCGCACGGGCGGCGTGGCCGCCGTCGCCAGCGCGGTGGTGCCGGTGGTGGAAGGCGGCCGTCCGCTGGCCGTGATCACGCTGGACTTCAGGGAGCCGCACGACTTCACGCCCGATGAGCAGCATTTCCTCCGGACCCTGGCCGCCCAGTGTGCGCTCGCGCTGGACCGTGCCCGGCTGGCGGGCAACCTGGAACAGCAGGTGCAGGACCGCACCGCCGAACTTGAGGCCTTCGTGAACTTCACCGAGGTGGCCGGCAGCGAGACGGACGTGCTGGCGCTGGCCCGGCGGGCCATGGACGTGCTGGGCGTCCTGTTCCCCGGCTGTACCAATGCCTATTACATCCTGGAAGGGGACCTCTGGAAGGCCAGGGTCCACACCCGCGATCTGGAGACCCAGCCGCAGCTGCTGAGCAGCATCCGGGCCGGTATGGCACTGGACACCCCGGTCTTCACCGGGCCGCTGCAGACGGGTGAACCCACGTTCGTCGATGGCTGGGACGAGGAGCGCGAACAGTTCGCCCAGTCCGGCCTCTACCAGAGTGTGGCCGTGTATCCACTGTTGTTTGACGGGGCTGTGCGGGCCATGTTCGCGATTGGTCTCAAGGACCGCTCGCGCTGGTCCGATCGTGGCCAGGCCGTGTTCCGCTCGGTGGGACGCAGCCTAAGTCTCGCGCTGGAGCGCACCGAGACGGCCCGGCAACTGGAGGCGCAGAACGCCGAACTGCTGGCCCGCACGCAGGCGCTCGAGGGCTTCGCGGCCCTGACGCATGAGCTGGGACTGATGAGTGAGCCGCACGCGCTGATCCAGCGGGCGCTGGAGCTGGTGCGCTCCCTGTTGCCGCCGGGGTACGCCATCTTCTGGCAGATCAGCAGTGGCCGGTGGCAGGTGGCCGCGCAGCTGGGGGATGTGGGCAGTCCCGCGTTGCAGGCCGCCGTCGAGGCGGGCCTGCCGGTGGGGCAGGTGCCCACCCTGGATCTGCCCCACCAGACGCGCGAGCCGCTGTTCCAGGACCATTACGATCCTGCGCGTGACCTTGCCCCCGACCTGGTTGAGCACGTCTCCACTGTGGCCACCCTGCCCGTGATGGTGGGCGGCGAGGTCAGCGGCATTCTCAACGTTCCTCTGTTCGGGCAGCGCCCGTGGAGCGCCGCCGATCAGGCGGTCCTGAGGACGACGGCCCACAGTCTCGGGCTGGCCCTGGAACGCGCCGAGCATGCCCGGCAGTTGAAGGCCCAGCGAGACCTGTTGCAGGTGTCGAACGAGGAACTTGAGGCCTTCACCTACTCGGTCTCGCACGACCTGCGCACCCCGGTCCGCCACATCATCAGTTTCAGCGACCTGCTGCGCCGGTCCCTTCCCGCCCCCCTCAGTGACAAGGCCGAGCGCTACTTCGGCATCGTCCGCACCGCCGCCGACACCCTCAACACCCTGATCGACGGCATGCTCGACGTCTCCCGCGCCTCCCGCCAGCCACTGAGCCCGGTCCAGGTGGACCTGGACCGCGTGTTCGCCGCCGTCCGTCACGAGCTGAGCGTGGCCCACCCGCAGCGCCAGATCGTCTGGCAGATCGGCCCGCTGCCCACCGTCCCCGGGGACCTGAGGCTGCTGCGGCGGGTGATCACGGCGCTGCTGGACAACGCGGTCAAGTACAGCCGCGGGCGGGAGCCCGCGGTGGTCACGGTCTGGGCCGAGGACCAGGGCCACACCTGGGCGGTGTACGTGCAGGACAACGGCGTGGGATTTAACCCGCAGTACCGGGACAAGCTGTTCACGATGTTTCAGCGGCTGCACCGCCAGGAGGAGTTCGAGGGAGCGGCGGTGAGCCTGGCCAACGCGCGGCGGATCGTGACGCGGCATGGAGGCACGGTGACGGCACACGGCGAGCCGGACCTGGGCGCCACCTTCGGCTTCGTTCTGCCCAAAGCCCTACCGTGATGGCCCGTGGCTGGCCGCTGCCAATCAGCCCAAGGCAGGCTGGGCTGATCCTCTCGGTGCCAAAGAAATGGACAGGCGGGCGCGGCATGGGTGCGTTCGCGTTCCGCCTGTGGTTCGGCTCCAGGCTGGGGGGCGGGGGAGACCTGTCTTTCCTCCCACGTCGATAGGGCAGCGCTTCCGGGGCGTCCGACAGGTGCCGTGTGTCTTGCGCCTGACCCGTGAGCGCGCAGGGACGTCCAGTCACGCCCGGATCAACCCCCGAAATCCAGTCCCCAGTCCACCTGGTTGCCCACCATCCGCTGGCGCTTGGCGCGGTACATCCGGGCGTCGGCCAGGGAGAGCCACTCGTCCAGCCCCGCGTCCGGGGCCAGGTCGGAAGGCAGCCGGGCCACGCCCCCCTGCAGGCAGAGGGGACTGGTGAGGTCCGGCCAGGCCGCGGCGCGCATCCGGTGGGTCAGCTGCGTTGCCAGGGCGTCGAGCTGCCCGGGGTCTCCCCACACCAGCAGCGCAAATTCGTCGCCGCTCAGCCGGAAGGCACTATTGGGCGCTGCGAACACCTGGGTCAGCGCCTGTCCCAAGGTCGCCAGCACCACGTCGCCGACCTGATGCCCGTGCGCGTCGTTGATCTGCTTGAACTCGTGGACGTCGAGCATAATCAGATTGAGTTCGCGGCCGTCGTGGCGGGCCGTGTCCATCATCCCCGGCACATCATGGGAAAAAGCCCTGCGGTTGAGCAGGCCGGTGAGGGCGTCGGTGCGGGTCAGTTGCCTGAGTTCCTCGCGCAGCGCCGCGTTTTCCAGCGCAATGGCGACATGCTGGGCCAGCAGTTCAAGAAATTCCAGATCGGTCCTGTCGAAGGCCCCCGGCTCGTAACTCTGAATCGACAGCACGCCCGCCCGTCTGCCCTGGGTTTCCAGCGGCACGAACAGCATGGAAAGAGACTGTTGCTTCATCTTTACAGTCTCCTGGCGGATGTCCTGAACGATCCCGCCGCCCTTGAGCATGCGCCGGACCCGGGCCGGGTGCTGCGCCATGTACGCGAAGATGTGCGGCACGCAGAGGGACTCGCCATGCAGCACGCTTTCCATCAGGCCTTCAGGGCAGTAGGGCAGATGTTCGGTGAAGCGCCGCTCTCCCTCGTACATCTCCCAGCACCAGTCACCGTCCGGCTGCCGCAGGGCCAGCAGGGTGACGTGGGCGGGAAACAGTGTGCCGACCTGCTGATGCACTGCCTGCACCACCGCCTCGACCTCGTGGCTGTTGCGGGCCAGCGAGGCCAGCACCTGCACCAGCTGGCTGTAACGTGAAAGGAGAGTGGTCTCGGACCTCGGCATGCATGGACTCCAGAATCGATTGGGCGGTCAGGTGGGCTGCGGGCAGGGGAAGCTGGACATCACCCTGGTGGGTCTCCAGGTATCCCCTTACTATGCCGTACCAACGTGTCCTGGAGGGAAGATGTCAGCATGTTCTCTACAAGGCGGCACGCCCCGCGCTCCGCTCAGGCCGGCCCGTTCCAGCAGCCTGGGTGGCCACCTCGGGCACCTCTGTCAACACAGGCCAGAGGCAAGGCGGACTGGGCTGTGCTGTGGCATCCGCAGTGCCCCCGGCCCGACTGGCATGCCCGGGGCAACGCTGTTCCACCCCACTGACCACATGTGCCCAGTATCGCCACCCGGCTCTTTCATTGTTCGCACAGCGCAGGGACCGGCGAACGCGTGAGGCACAGCGCAGGTTCGGACCGTCCCGGCAGGGGACCGCCCCCGAAGCGGCGGATCAGTTCGGCCTGGGGCACTCGAGGTTACGTCTGGCAGTGGATGCCCGCCGGACGGCTGTTTATCCTGACCGTGCTGGCCACCAATTTTCTGGGCGACGGCCTGCGCGACGCGCTGGAGCCCAAGGGCGAACAGTAATGCCCTCTCACCCCCCTTCGAGGATTCGCATGACCACTGCTGACTTTCCCGCCAACCTGCACGGCATCATTCCCCCCGTCATCACCCCGCTGACCCCTGACTTTCAAGTAGATGAAGCGTCCCTGCGCCGCGTCATCAAGCACCTGCTGGACGGCGGCGTCCACGGCCTGTTCCTGCTGGGCTCCACCAGCGAGGCGGTGTTCATGGACGCCCCGCAGCGCCGCGAGGTGCTGCGCATTGCGGTGGACGAGGTGGCTGGGCGCGTGCCGCTGCTGGCCGGCGTGATCGACCCCACCACCGACCGCGTGATTGCCCACGCCAGAGACGCCCGCGACGCCGGCGTGGACGGTCTGGGCGTCACCGCGCCGTTTTACGCTCGCACCAGCCAGACCGAGATTGTCGAGCACTTCCGCGCGGTGCATGAGGCCGTGGGCCTGCCGATCATGGCCTACGACATTCCCAATCTGCCGCTCAGCGCCCAGGAAACCGAGCAGGTGCGGATCATCCTGGAAGCCGAGGGGCTGCTGGTTCATGCCTGATCGCCGGATGCTGGACCAGTTGAGGGGCGGACTGGTGGTGTCCTGCCAGGCCAACCCCGACTCGCCGCTGCGCGATCCCTACATCATCAGCCGGCTGGCGCTGGCCGCCGCCAAAGGCGGGGCGGTGGGCCTGCGGATTCAGGGCTTTGAGGACGTGGCGGCGGTACGGGCTGTCACTGATCTGCCGATCATCGGCCTGACCAAGACGGACCGGGACGATACCGAGGTCTACATCACGCCCACCGCCGCCGAGGGCGTGCGGTTAGCCGAACTGGGCGCGCAGATCGTGGCGCTGGACGCCACCGCGCGGCCCCGGCCCGAACCGTTGACTGACATGTTCGCCGCTGTTCACGCGGCGGGCGCGCTGGTTATGGGTGACGTCAGCACGCTGGACGAGGCGCATGCCGCCTATGCCCAGGGCGCGGATATTGTCAGCACCACCCTGAGCGGCTACACCCCCTACAGCCGTCAGCTGGCCGGGCCAGACTGGGACCTGATGCGGGAGCTGCACGTGGCCGGGCTGCCCTTCGTGGCAGAAGGCCGATTGAACACCCCGGCCGACGCGGCGCAGGCCCTGCGTCTGGGCGCGGCGTTCGTGGTGGTGGGCAGCGCCATTACCCGCCCGGACGTGATCACCGGCTGGTTCGCGCAGGCGCTCGGGAGCCACACCCTTCCCTGATCAGTCAGACCGGACTGCCTGTCCCCCCATCCTCGTCGCCCAGCTCGTTGTAGCGCCGCTCGGCGGCGCTTTTAATGGGGTTGTGGCGGCTGATGGGAGACTCGGCCTCGTGGCCCGGCACCCCCCGGTCGCTGGCAGTGGCCGTGGGCAACAGCCGGGTGGCCAGCGCCAGCAGGTCGGCGGTGAGCTGCGGGGCCAGCGCCTGGGCGTAGCCCAGCATCACGGCCGAGCCGCCGATCAACGCCTGGGCGTCGCCGCGGACCAGGGCATCCACCATCCGGCGGGCGGCCACGTCCGCGTCCAGCGAGACCAGCGGCAGGTTGTCCACCGTGGCGAACAGCGCGTATTCCTTGCGGTGCTGGCCCTTGACGGTGGCCTGACGCGGGCTGCCGGTCCGCATCACCGTGGGGCACACCGTGGTGACGCCCACGCCGTCCCCAGCCAGTTCGGCGCGCAGCGCCTGACCCAGCCCGGTCAGGGCGAACTTGCTGACGCTGTACGGGGCCAGGTGCGGCACCGCCACCCGGCCGCCCACCGAGGACACCAGCAGCACCCGGCCGCCCCGCCGGCGCAGTTCCGGCAGGGCCAGCCGGGTCAGCCGCAGCGGCGCAAAGGTGTTGATCTCCATGCTCTGGCGGAAGTCGTCCTCGGTCATGTTGGCCAGCGGTCCGCTCTGAATCAGGCCCGCGTTGTTGACCAGCACGTCCAGGCCGCCGTGCCGGCGGATGGTCTCGGCCAGCGCGCGTACCAGATCGTCCTGCTGGGTCACGTCCCCCGTCACCGTGTGGACCCGCTCTCCTGCCCTCAGTTGCCCGGCGGCCCGTGCCAGGTCCGGCCCGGTGCGGGCCATCAGCGTGACCCGCGCCCCACGGCTCAGGAACTCGGCGGCCAGCGCCAGCCCCAGCCCGCGGGAACCGCCGGTGATCAGCACGCTCTTGTCCCTCAGGTTATAGGGGACGGTGAAGGCCCGCCGCGCGGCGACAGCCGTGACTGCCGCTGCCAGGATCAGCCATTTCGGAATTCGCATGCCCGCATTGTGGGCAGTGTCGCCGCCGCAGGGGGCGCGTCTTAAGGGCCGCCCAAGACGCGCTGAGGGCTGCAAAAGATGCGAGACAGGCCGAGCGGGTGGACTCAGCGGGCTGGCGACACGCCGGACCGGGTGCCGGCATCCACCCCCAGGTGCGCCAGAATGGCGGGGAACACGTCGGTGGCCTCCAGGGGCCGGTCTGGCAGCAGGTCGCCGCGCGAGGTGATCAGCAGCGGGCCTGCGGCCGGGTCCTCGCCCACGCGCCCGTGCGTGCCCCGCACCAGCGCGGCGTCGAAGCCGATCACGTTCAGCAGGTAGCGGAAGCCCAGCTTCTTCTTGAGCAGCGCCACGCCCGCGTTGAGTTTCGCCGGGCTGTGCGGGTCCATGAACAGTTCCACGGGGTCGTAGCCGGGCTTGCGGTGGATGTCCACGGTGCGGGCGTAATCGGGCGCCCTGGCGTCGTCGAGCCAGTGGTAGTACGTGAACCACGCGCCCTGCTCGGCCACCACCACGAAGTCCCCGGCGCGGTCATGGTCCAGGTGGCGCCGCGCCTTGCCCTCGGCGTCCAGCACCTCGGCCACGCCGGGCAGGGCCTCGAGCAGGGCCCGGACCTCGTCCAGGCGCTCAGGGTCATTGACGTAGACGTGCGCCACCTGATGATCGGCCACGGCGAAGGCGGCGCTGGCCCCCGCGTCGAGCAGCTCGCGCCCGACCTCACGGCGCACGTTGATCAGCTCGGCCTCACGCAGCGCGCGGTTGATGTGGACCGGTCGCCACGCCCGCTCGATGCCGTACTCGGACACGACCATGACCTGCACGCCCCGGCGCTCGTAGTGGTCGATCAGGTCCCCGGCCACCTGGTCAATTTCCGCGAACTGTTTGACCAGGGCGGCAGGGTCCGGGCCGTGCTGTTGCAGGCCGTAATCCAGGTGCGGCAGGTACACCAGGTTCAGCGTCGGCGCGTAGCGCTCGTCGATGTGTTTGGCGGCCTCGGCAATCCAGGCGCTGGAGGTGATGTTGGCGTTGGGGCCCCAGTAGCTGAACAGCGGGAAGGTGCCCAGCTTCGCCTGAAGCTCGTCGCGCAGTTCCTGTGGCTGGGTGTAGCAGTCGGGCAGCTTGCGGCCGTCGGCCGGATACATGGGCCGGGGCGTGACCGTGTAGTCCGCGCCCGAGTACATGTTGTACCACCAGCCGATGTTGGCGACGGTGGCACTGGGGTCGTGGGCGCGCAGGGCGTCCCACAGCTTGGGGCTCTGGATCAGGTGGTTGGACTGGCGCCAGAACTTGATCTCACGCTCGTCCTTGAAAAACCAGCCGTTGCCGACGATGCCGTGGGTGGACGGCCACTCGCCAGTCAGGTAGGTGGCCTGAACTGAGCAGGTCACGGCGGGGAGCATGGGGGCCAGCGGGGTGACCTGTCCGCGCCCCGCGAAGGCCCGCAGGCGGGGCAGGTGGTCCAGCAGGTCCGGGGTCAGGCCGACGATGTCGATCACGGCCAGACGGGGGGGGTTGGAATGGGTCATGTCAGGTTCCTTTGATGTGCTGCTGCCACCACAGGGTCAGCAGAAAGGCGGCGTAGGCGACGGGCAGCCACGCCCACGCCCCGGCGGCGGCCAGCACGGTTGCGTCGAGCAGGCACATGCCCGCGATCATCTTGCCCACCGACGCGCCGATGTTGCGCCGGAGGCCGTACACGAAGCCCAGGCTGTGGACGGTCCACGCGGCCAGCCCCAGCGCCGCGAGCCACACTGGCCACGCGAAGCCGCCCAGCAGGGCGTAGGCCACCGGCGCGGCGACCAGCGCCACCGGCCAGTAGCGCGCGGCCCAGCCCTGTGGCTTCTGGGGGCGGCCCTCGGTCTTGGCGACGTAGGTCAGCCCCGCCGTGTACGCGGCCAGCAGCAGCGCCCAGACAGTCACCCCCAGGCCGGGGGTTGGGGTCACGGCCAGCGCCGCCGTCAGGTAGACCAGGGCGCGGGTGGCGCCCATCACCACCGGACTCAGCGGATTGGTCTTGTGCCAGACGTCGTACAGCACGATCAAGGCGGCCAGCACCACGCCGCCCAGCGGGGCGCGGCCCCCGGCCAGCAGCAGCAGCGCGAAGCCTGCCGCAAACAGGACGGCGGTGATCGCCCAGGCCTCGGCCGGCGCGATCAGGCCGGAGGGCAGCGGCCGTTCGGGGCGCTCGCGGCGGTCGATCTCAAGGTCGAGCAGGTCATTGAGGTACATGCCTGCCGTGTAGAACAGCGTCATCCCCAGCGCCGCAGGCAACGCCTGACCTCCGGTCCCGCCGACCAGGGCCGCCCCGGCCAGCGCGTTGGTCACCACTGTGGGCGAGTTGGAGATGCGGGCCAGCGACAGATGCCCGCGCAGGCGGCCCGGCTGCTGCGCGGCCCTAGAGGACACCCTGCACCCACTCCAGCTCGCGCGCGATGGACTCGCCCAGCGGCCGCTTGAGTTCGGGGGGCAGCACGTCCCAGGTGTAGGTCTCGACCTCCAAGTGGCGTCCCGCCAGTTCCGGGCGCAGCTGTTCCAGCGTGCCCAGCAGCGCCGCCTGCGTGGAGCTGAAAGCTCCGGCCTGCTCCAGAAACACCGGCACGTGAAAATGCACGCGCCACTCGGTCACGTCCGGGTGGTGAATGTCGGCCAGGGCAGGCGGCAGGTCCGGGTACTGCCTCAGCCTGCCGCCCCTGGTGCGGGCCACCACCTGATGCAGGTAGGTGCCCTCCGCAAAGGGGGCCAGGGCCGCCGCCAGCGCCACGCGCTCCGGGGCGCTGTCCGGCAGCGTCAGCCGCAGCGCGGAGCTGAGCTGAATTTTCCCGATCTGCATTCCAGCCTCACGGTACAGCGCCAGCGCCTCGGCGGGGTCCTCGTACATCACGGCCACGTGGCACACGTCGAAGCACACCTGGAAGTGGTCATGCAGGTGGGCGCGGGCCGTCTGCTCAGTCACGCCCAGCCGCCCTGCAAGGAGGGCTGCGCCGCGCGTCAGCAGGTGATCCCGGTAAAAGGCCGCCAGCTCCGCGCTGCGCTGCAGCAGGCCGTCCGGCTCGGGTTCCATGTCCAGGTGGATGAAGACGCCGCTGGCCTCGCGCAGCCGCACCAGCGCCTCAATGACCTGAATCACGTGGTCAGTCAGCACGGCCCAGGTCTGCGGGTCCTCGGCGTCCACCCACGCCGCGTAGCTCAGCGGGCTGGTGCTGATGCTGCCCTCCTGGCCCTCCGGCAGCAGGGCGGCCAGAATGTCCACCAGCCGCAGGGTGTAGGCCACGCGCTCCGGGTCCCGCCAGTCCGGCGCATGCACCTGCGCCTTGACCGCCTGACCGTGGAAGGGCCCGTAGGGAAAGCCGTTCAGCGTGAACACGTACAGGCCGTGCCGGTCCAGAAAGGCCCTGAAGTCGGCCAGGGCCGTCCCGCGCAGCAGTTCCACGCTTTCCCCGCCGGACAGGCGCAGGCCCACACCGAAGGGCGCGTCCGGCGACAGGCGGGCACGCAGCGGCACGGTGTACTCTTCCAGGCTGCGCCGCACGCCGCCGATGCCGCTGGCCGGGTGGATGTTGGTGCAGTACGTCAGGTGGGCGCCGTGAACGAACACCCTACCGCCTGGCCAGGGCCGCGTCGCGCTGGGGGGGTACGAACTTCGGCGACTGGCCCAGGAAGCGCTGCGGGTTGTCCAGCACGATCTTGCGGATGGTGGCCTCGTCGTGGCCGCGGCGGCGGGCCTCGAAGATGAATTCCGGCACCGCCAGCGGCTGGCTGGGGCCCCAGTCACAGGCCGAGGCCACGATCAGGCGCTCGGAGCCGTACATCTCGATCATGTCGATGGCCCGCGCCGGCGACGCCTTGGTCTTGGGATACAGCGTGATACCGGTCCAGAAGCCGTGGCCCAGGATCAGCTCGGCGGTGTGTTCCTCGGCGTGGTCGATCATGACGCGGCCCGGTTCGATGCGGGCGTCGGCGGCCAGGGCCTCGACCATCACGCGGGTGCCCTTGTACTTGTCTTCCAGGTGCGGCGTGTGGATGTGAATCAGCTGGTGGTGCTCCAGCGCGAGTTCCACATGATCCAGAAAGGTGGCCATCTCGTTGCGGGTCACGCGGTTCAGGCCGATCTCGCCGATGCCCAGCACGGTGGGGCGCTGCAGGAATTCGGGAATGATCTTCAGGACCTGCCGGGTCAGCTCGCGGTCCTCGCCCTCCTTGGGGTTCAGGCACAGCCACGCGTAGTGCGCGATGCCGTACTCTCGTGCGCGGGCCGGCTCGAAGGTGGTGAGGTGATCGAAGTAGTCGGCGAAGGCCTCCGGCCCCAGTCGGTCGCGCCCGGACCAGAATGCGGGCTCGGTCACGGCCAGGCAGCCGCTCAGGGCCATGGCGTGGTAGTCGTCAGTGGTGCGCGACACCATGTGGGCGTGCATGTCGATGTAGTTCATTGTTCGGCCTCGCTGTCCAGGGAATGGGGACCCTCGCTCCGCTGCGGCGCGCCGTGGGCGCTCTGCGAATCGCGCAGGTCCAGCAGGGTCAGGTCCTGATCGCTCAGGCGCATCTGGGCGCGCATCACGCGGCCCGGCTGCGGCGAGACCAGTTCGTGCAGTGCGCCGCGCAGGGCACCCAGGCGAAAATCCTCAACCGCGTCGCCCGCGCCCTTGGCGCGTTCCAGCCGGTCCAGAAAGGCGGCGATGGCCAGCAGATGGGCGCGGTGCTCCATGAACGACAGGTCCAGCAGTTGAGCCTGGGTCAGCAGGCAGGTTTCGGTGTGGGCGTTCACAGGACTCCTTGGGAATGCAGGTGCAGCACCGACGGGCTGGAAGCCTGGGCCTGCAGGTCTTCCAGCACGGTGATGGCGCGGCGCAGGAGGTCATGGTCCATCTCGTGGACCTCGACAGGCTGGCCGATGCCGGTCAGCAGCGGAATAGTCAGGCGGCCGCCCAGGTGCTCGCGGAACTCGTTCAGGCCGCTCAGGACCGACCTGGGGTCCGAGGCGTCCTGCGTGCCGGTGCCCAGCTCAGGCACGTAGACGGCCAGCCCCAGCGTCCTGAGCACGTTCAGAATGCGCCGCCACGCGGCCTCGGGCAGCAGGCCATTCAGCGCCGCGTAGGTGCAGTCCAGGGCAATTCCAACCGCAACGGCCTCGCCGTGGCGCAGCCGGTAACCGCTGAGACTCTCGAGCTTGTGGGCCGCCCAGTGCCCAAAATCCAGCGGGCGCGAGGAACCCCGCTCAAAGGGGTCACCGCTGCCCGAGATGTGCTGCAGATGCAGTTCTGCGCAGCGATACACCGCGTGGTCCATGGCTTCCCGGTCCCGCGCGGCCAGCGCCGCCGCATTTGCCTCCAGCCAATCGAAAAAGGCCGTGTCCTTCAGTAGCGCGACTTTCAGGGCCTCGCTCAGGCCGCCCAGCCAGTCGCGGTCTTCCAGCGTGGTCAGGAAGGCCCGGTCATTCAGAACCGCGTGCGGCGGGGCAAAAGTGCCCAGCCAGTTCTTCTTGCCAAAGGCGTTGACGCTGTTTTTCACGCCCACCGCCGAGTCGTTCTGCGACAGCACCGTGGTGGGCACCCGCACCAGCCGCACGCCCCGGTGCGCGGTCGCGGCAGCGTATCCGACCATGTCCAGCACCGCGCCGCCGCCCACCGCGATCACGTAGGCGTGCCGGTCGATACCGTGCGCGTTAATCGCCTCGTGGATGCGTCCGACCACGTCCGGGTCACTCTTGCAGCGTTCGCCGCCGGGCACACCCAGCGGCGGCGCCACCAGACGCAGCCCCGGCTGGGCGGCGAAGTAGGTCTGGATCTGGGCCGCCAGCTCAGGAAAGGCCGCCAGCACCCCGTCGTCCACCACGCACAGCACCCTGGGGGCGTGATCCCCGCTGGGGCCAGGCCCGGCCAGCGTGTCGCGCAGCAGCGCCTGCTGCGGCTCAAAGAGGTGCTCAGTGAAATGCACCGGGTAGGTGAACGTCACCGGCACCACCTGCATGATCGTCTGGTTCATGTTTTCCTGCCTGCCCAGGCGTGCTGATCGGCGCTGGGCGTACGTATGTCGATCATTCACTTATGCTGGTCTGGACGGCATAAACGGAACGCTAACCTGAGCTTCTGATGAGGGGTTTGGGGGAGGCCAGGACGGGGAGTGTTGTGGGAAAACGCCGAACGTTCAGATGCGGCATCAGGGTGCTGACCCGTGCCAGGGGGCTGTGGCCAGAATGGAAAGTGGCCCATCCAGCACATTGGTCTTCCAGTTATAGCCGGGAAACCGACACATCCTCCGGGAGTTCTGCGGATGGTGTCGCCTGCACCGACCTGATGCCCTGACAGCGCAGCATCTGCACAAAGACCCGCACCAGCCGGGGGCGAACTGCTGGCCGGCCTGCGCTTCGATCTCCGCCAGTGCCTCGTCGAATGTCCACTGGGTCAAGGCCAGCACGGCCTGGGCCGCGGAGGTGCGGTCAGGCTGTTTAAGGTCGAGGTCGAGGGCAGTGGAGCCGTCCGGCATGACAGAGCATTTCAACTCTGCGCCTTCACCACCACAGGGCCAGTTTCTGAAACGCCCATGAAACTGGGAAACCTAGAGGCTGCCAAGAACCCTACCCAAGAAAGGGCCTGATTTTCGCCAACATGAGAACGCAATCGGCGACGAAATGAAAGCCGATAAGAGTGGAAGAAAGGCGTTCCAAATCTCGTCCCAGGCGACGAAAG
>NZ_BMOL01000037.1 GCF_014647055.1 Deinococcus aerolatus
GTCTGATTTCATCTACCTTAGCGCCCCCAACGAAAGTTGGGGGCGCTGCGTTATTGTCTGTGCCTGTTGTTTGCCGATTTCGTGTCGGGTGGTCTGATGCTGTGTCGGGCACGCAGGATTTTTTGGAATCAGGTAAGCTGCTGCGCGTGACCGACTCCCAGACCGCTTTTGTCCAGGCCCAGCAGGACGCGCAGGCCCTGCCCAGGAAGCCTGGCAACGACGTGATGCTCAAGCTGTACGCGCTGTATAAGCAGGGCAGTGTGGGCGACGCCGGAACCCAGCGCCCTGGTGGGTTCGATTTCGTGGGCGCGGCCAAGTACGACGCCTGGGATGCGCTGCGGGGCAAGTCCTCGGAAGACGCCCAGCGGGAGTATGTGGAACTGGTCAGGTCTCTTCAGGCCGGTAGCTGAAGTAAGCTGGGCGGGTGACGGATCTCCCCGTTCCCGAAGTTGGCGTCTCTGACCGTGCGTCTGGGGCGGCCGGGTCTTCTTCCGTACTGGCCCAGGCGCGGGCGCGCATGCGGGAACTGGCTGCCGCGTACGCCGCCACCCTGCCGGGCCTGGACACCCACAGCCTGATGGCCGGGCTGCAGGGCGTGACCCTGACTTTCATGGCCATGGGTGACCGCGACGGTGCGTATGACCCCGAACATCAGGTCATTCTGATCAACAGCCGCGTGCGCCCCGAACGGCAGCGCTTCACGCTGGCCCATGAGATCGGGCATGCGCTGCTGCTGGGTGACGACGATCTTCTCAGCGACCTGCACGACAATTTTGAGGGAGACCGTCTGGAAGAGGTCATCGAAACGCTGTGCAACGCGGCGGCGGCGGCGATCCTGATGCCCGAGCCCCTGATCGCCGAGGTGTTGACCCGCTTCGGTCCCAGCGGCCGGGCGCTGGCCGAACTGAGCCGCCGCGCCGATGTGAGCGCCACCAGCGCCCTGTATGCCCTGGCCGAGCGCACGCAGGCTCCGGTGATCTACGCCGTATGCGCGGTGGGCCGTGTCGATGTCGGGCCGGGCGAGGCAGAGGACGAGCGGCCAGCCGGCAAAGCCCTGACCGTCCGGGCCAGCAGCGCCGCGCCCAGCGTCAAGTACAGCCTGCGCCCCGGCACCCCCATCCCCGACGATCACCCGGTGGCGGTGGCCCTGGACACCAACTTTCCGCTGGCCCAGGACAGTTACGTGCCCTTCCGCTCCGGGCGCAAGATGCCCGCCTACGTGGACGCCTTTCCGGAGCGGCACCGCGCTCTGGTCAGTTTCGCCCTGCCGGTCAGAGCCAGCGAACCCGGCCGGGAAGAGGTTTGAACCGGCCGCGGAGCCTGACCTTTGGCGTTCCGGTGCCGGGCGGGCAGAAGGGGGCGGCCGGCTGGCGGGTGGAGTGGTCCGGCACGGCGGTGATGGGGGTCATCAACGTCACGCCCGACAGTTTCAGCGACGGGGGGCGGCACGCTGGGCTGGAGGCGGCCCTTGCCTCTGCGCGGACGATGCGGGACGCGGGCGTGCTGGTGCTGGACATCGGCGGTGAGAGCACCCGCCCCGGCGCACAACCGGTTCCGGCCGCCACCGAACTGGACCGCGTCCTCCCGGTGATCCGGGCGCTGGCGGGCGAGGGCGTGCTGCTCAGCGTGGACACCCTCAAGCCCGAGGTGGCGTATGCGGCGCTGCGGGCCGGGGCGCATCTGGTCAACGACGTGGGCGGCCTGCGTGATCCCGAGATGCGCCGGGTGTGTGCCGAGGCGGGGGTCCCCGCCTGCCTGATGCACATGCAGGGCGAGCCGCGCACCATGCAGGCCAGTCCCCACTACGGCGACGTGGTGGCCGAGGTCTTCGCCTTTCTGGGGGGTCAGGCGGCGGCGGCGCGGGCGGCGGGCGTGCCGGACGTATTGCTGGACCCTGGCATCGGGTTCGGCAAGACGCTGGCGCACAATCTGGCGCTGCTGCGGGCGCTGCCACAGCTCACCGCTGGGGCCGACGGCGTGCTGGTGGGGGCCAGCCGCAAACGGCTGATCGACTCGCTGGCCGGTGTGCCCAGAGCCGCAGACCGCGACCCCGGCACGCTGGCCCTGCATCTGCACGCGGCCCGCACGGGCGCGGCGATGGTGCGGGCGCACGCGGCGGCGGCCCACGTTCAGGCGCTGCGCGTTCAGGCGGCGCTAGACTTGCCGGGATGAGGCGGGCTGTGTTGATAGGAAGGGGAGCATGAGCCGGGTGGTGCTGGAGGGGCTGGAGTTTCATGCCCGGCATGGCGTCTACGCCACCGAGGGCGTGCTGGGCGCACGTTTTGTGGTGGATGCCGAGCTGTATTACGGGTTCACCGGGCTGCCCGATGAGCTGAGCGCCGCGGTCAACTACGCGGCGGTCTACGCGGCCATCCACGAGGAAGTCACGGGACAGCGCCACCAGCTGATTGAGGTGCTGACGGACCGCATCGCCCGCCGCATCCTGCGGGACCAGCCCCGGCTGGGCCATGTGACGGTGCGCGTCCATAAGCCCTTTGCTCCGCTGCCCGGCGTGTTCCGCGACGTGTACGCCGAGCTGACGTTGCGGCAGACGGAGCTTTGAGCGGCCCACACGGCGGGGCAGGCGCCTACATTGCCCTGGGGGCCAATCTGGGCCGACCGCTGGAGACGCTGCGCTGGGCCGTGGCCGAGGTGGCGCGGTTGGGCGAGCTGTGCGGGGTCTCGGGGCTGTACCGCACTGCCCCCGTCGGCGGCCCGCCGGACCAGCCGGATTACCTGAATGCGGCGCTGTGCCTGCGGACCAGCCTCCCGCCAGAAGAGCTGCTGGCCGCCCTGCACGACACAGAGGCCCGCGCCGGACGCGAGCGCAGGCAGCGCTGGGAGGCGCGGGTGCTGGACCTCGACCTGATTGTCTACGGCAACCGGGTGGCGGACGGGCCGGCCCTGACGCTGCCGCATCCGCAGGCGTGGGAACGGGCCTTTGTGCTTGCTCCGCTGGCGGACCTGAACCCAGGGCTGGCCCATCCGCTGACCGGCGAAACGGTGCGGCGGGCGCTGGCGCGGGTGCCGCAGTCGGGCGTGGGGGCCGGCACTGCAGACTGGCTGTAGCCCCTGACCGCTCCCGCGCGTCCGAATCTGGCCGCCGCCCACCGTCTGCCCGCCGCCGCGGCGCTATGCTACGGGGCGATATGAGCGAACTGACCTCCAACAAACGTCATGGCGGCGTCGGCCGCGCGCTGCTGTGGGTGGCCGTCGTGCTGACCGTGGCCCTGCTGGGTTTCGTGACGGCTGTGGCCGTCCGCAGCAACCCGATCTACAGTGACCGTGACGCCAATGGCGTCAGCAAGTACAAGTTCATCGAGGAATGCCGCGAGCTGCTGGAAGACACCGACAAGCTGACCGTGGGGGCGCAGGGCCAGTCCCTTCCCCTCAAGGCGCTGGTGGAACAGAGCGCCCCCCTGGGCAAGAACGACGAACTGCATGCCACGCTGGACGCCGAACCCGCCCAGATCATCCGCGCCACTGAGAACGTCGAGGGCGGCGGCTGGACCCTGACCGCGCCTGCCACCATCGCCGTTCACAGCGGCAGCAAGACCCGCGCGCTGGGCCAGCTGCCCATGCAGTGCGCGCATGTCAAGGGCCAGGAAACGCAGGTGCAGTTGCAGTTGCCGGGCCAGTAAAGCCAGCGCTCCCACCCTGTCCTCTCCGCCATAGGGAGGGCTTTTTCATTCCGACTTTTCTATGTCCGCGCTGCTGAGGCTCTGCTCCGGGCCAGTCTCACATCACCACGTCCAGGCCGCTCAGACACTCCTCGGCGATGGCGCGGGCCAGGGGATCGCGGGTGCTGCGGGCGTAGCTGACCCCCAGATGCAGATGGTTCTGGCCGCCGGGGCTGCCCACCAGCGCCAGGGTCTGGTAGAAGGCCAGGTGGGTGTGCGCCAGCAGCACGTCGCGGGTGCGCTCGGGCGGCAGGGTCCGCAGCAGGCTCAGGGCGTCCTGGTACGCTTCCAGCGCGCGCGGCTGATCGCCCTCCACGGCCCACTCGCGCCCCAGTTGCAGGGACCGGGCTGCCGTGAGATACGCGCTTCGCATGGCGCAGAGTCTAGCGTGACCGCAGCCCGGAGAACCGCGTGCCCCCGCTTTGCGCTATCTCTGGAGGGCCAATGACTGTCCCGCTGCCGCTGCCTGCCTCCATGCCTGCCCCTGCGCCCGCCGCCTCGGTGACCCTGCCCCTGCGCCTGCCGTATCCGGAGTTGTCGCAGCTGGCCACGGCCTGGGCCGCGGGGCAGGTGTTCACGCTGCCGCTGCCCACCGCTCCCAGCCTGCGCGTGACCGACATCCGGATCAGTGCCGGGGGAACCCGCCTGAAGGCCAGCCTCTCAGTGCAGAGCAGCGGGTTGCTGGGTCTGAAGGCCACGCTGGATGTGTCTGGGAGGCCCGTACTGGACGTCGCCGGTCAGGTGCTGACCCTGGAGGACACCGCGGTCAGCACCCGCAAGGAGGGCCTGGGTGGACGCCTGATCGGCATGCTGGCCGACGCCCGCGTGACCGCGTCTCTGGCGCGGCTGGCCCGCGTGGACTTCGCCGCCCGGCTCGCAGGCTGGCGCGGGCAGGCGCAGGCCCTCCTCCCGTTTGTGGTTCGGGACGGGATAGAGGTGACGGGCACGGTCACGCAACTGGCCGTCACCACGCTGAAGGTCACCCCCGACGACCTGACGCTGACCGCCGTAGTGGGCGGGGACCTGCAGGTCACCCTGACGGCCGCCGGACTGTTGCCGCGGGAGGGCCTGTCGCCGGGAAGCCTGCGCTAGCCTGAACCCATGAGCGATTCCACCTCCCCGGTCCACCCCAACTGGGCCACGCTGACCGAAGACGACGCCCGGCCCTGGGACACGCTGGAAAGTCGGGTGCTGGTCGACGGGTTCCGGGTGGTGCTCGAAGACCGCGTGCAGGTGCGGCCGGGCGTGGAGACGCTGTACCAGTACCGTCCGCGCGGGCCGCGCGCTGTGTTCGTGCTGCCAGTGACCCCGGCGGGCGAGGCGGTGCTGATCCGCCAGTACCGCTACCCGCTGCGCGCCACCGTCATGGAGGTTGTCGCGGGCGGTGTGGAGCGCGGCGAGAACCTGCTGGACGCCGCTGCCCGTGAACTGCTGGAAGAGGTGGGGGGCGTCAGCGACGACTGGGTGCCGCTGCCCGGCTTCTACCCGCAGCCCAGCATCAGCGGCGTGGTCTTTTACGCCGCGCTGGCCCTGAACGTGACCCTGGGGGCCACCCAGCATGAGGACACCGAGACCATTGAGCGCGTGGTGGTGCCGCTGGCAGAGGCGTACCGCATGCTGGAGGCCGGCGAGATTCAGGACGGCCCCAGCGGTCTGACGCTGTGGCACGCGCGGCGCCATCTGACCGGGCGCGGCCTGCTGTAGGGGCCGCGCATGACTGAATCTCAACGGCCCGAACTGCCGGCCCCCTTCACCACCCTGGCCGGGGAACACCGCCACAGCGCCGTGGTGGACAACAGCGAATTCCTGGCCTTTGCCGCACGGGCCGACACGCCGCAGGCCGCGCTGGCGTATCTGGAGACGGTCAGGGCGCGCTACCCTGGCGCCACCCACCACTGCTGGGCCTACCAGATCGGGAACGAGTACCGCTTTAACGACGACGGTGAACCGGGCGGCACGGCGGGCAGCCCGATGCTGCGGGCCATCGGAGGCCAGGGGCTGGACCACGTGATGGCCGTGGTCGTGCGCTATTACGGCGGCGTCAAGCTGGGCACCGGCGGGCTGGTGCGGGCCTACGGCGGAACGGCGGCGGAGTGTCTGCGAACCGCGCCCCGGCTGGAGGTCCGCCCGCGCCAGACCCTGCGCGTGCGCGTGCCGTTTCCGCATCTCAGCGCCCTGTACCACCTGCTGGACACCTCTGACGTCACGCGCGGTCCGGAGGAGTACACCGTGTCGGGCGTGGAAATGGCAGTGGGTCTCTATCCGGAAGAGGTGAGGGCCTTCACGGCGGCGCTGGCGGACACGACACGGGGCGAGGGGGAGGCGGACGTTGGTTGAAATGTTCTGGCCGGCTGTTCTGTTACCCGCGCGGCCCGGTCACGCGGCGCAGGCGGCGGGTTACAGCGGGCACCGCGCGCAGGGCCATGGATTTGAGCTCGTTGGGCGGTCCCAGGAAGATGGCGGCGGTGAGGGCGATTCCGCCCACCACCAGTTCAGTGAGGAACAGCACGGGCAGGGGTGTGCCCAGGTTCCGCAGCGGAACCACCACCACGTAGAACGCCAGGGCGGTTCCCAGGCCACTCAGCAGGCCCACCCCGTAGGACTCGAGAATCTCGCGCCCACTGCCCACGATGGAGCGGGCCAGCAGTTCAAGGCCGAGATTGCGCAGAACCGTGCCGACCAGCAGCACGGCGGCGATGGCCACCACGGTGCCGCCCAGGCTGTACGCCGTCCAGAAAGCCAGCGCCAGACCCACGGTGTACACGGCCTGAATCTTGAGCTTGACACCCAGGTTGGCGGTGGCCTCGGCCAGCACACCGGCCAGGTTGCTGGAAGCCATGAACGGCACGGCCAGCGCAAAGATCTTGACCAGGACCACGGCCCCCACGAACTGGGATCCCAGCAGCACGGCCACGACTTCGGGGGCCGCCACGAAGATGCCGCCCGCGACACAGGAAATGACGATCAGCAGGGCCAGCAGGGCCGAATGATGTGCCCGGCGTAGCCGCTCCGGCTCACTCTGGACGGCGCTGAACGAGGGGGCCAGCACCCGCGTCAGGCTGGTCGCGAAGCTCATGGCCGGGGTGCCTATGGCTTTGAACCCACGGCTGTACAGCCCCAGTTGTGCGGTGGGATACAGCCGGGCCAGCATGATGCTGTCCAGGTTGGTGCTGATGAACTCCAGAAAATTAATGATGGTGACACGGGTGGCAAAGGCGTACAGGTGCCGGTAGGACTCGGGCCGGAATGTCAGGCGCAGGCTGTGGCGGGTGTAGGCATACAGGATGACCATCTGGATCAGGGCCTGGGCAATCTGGCTGATCGCCAGGCTGAATGCCCCGAAGCCCAGGTAGGCGGCCCCCAGCCCGAACACGCCGTGGCCGATCACCAGCGACACCAGTTCGCCGATCATCAGTGGCCGGAACTTGAGCTGGCGGCGCAGCAGGCTCTGCGAGATGATGATCATGGCGTTGAACAGATAGGCCACAGCGTAGCCCCGGAAAACCATCACCAGATCGGGCATGCCGAAGTACTGTCCGGCCAGGGGAGCCAGCATCCACGCCGCCACAGTGGCCAGCAGCCCCAGGCCAATAGATGACGTGAACCCCGCCTGCACGTCCTCCCCGCTCAGCTCTGGCTTCTGGATCAGGGCCTGTCCCACGCCCAGGTCTGCAATGAATTGCCCGAAACGTTGCAGGACAAAGGCAATCGCCACCACGCCGAACTCGGCAGGCGTCAGCAGCCGCGACAGGATGGCCGTGAAGACCAGCCCCAGCACCGTGGCGATGCCCATCGTCATGTAGCTCCACTTGACGGCATTGACGGTTCGGCTCTTGAGGTTGGTCACGCCCGCTCTCCCGGCCTGCCGCATGACCGGATGGCCCTGATCAGCTGGAACCTCATGGTGATCGACATGCGGTGCGGACAGCTCACAGGATGTCCTCGGGGGCGGAGACAGGTGGGGAGGACGCAGGCGTCAGGCCCGCCCACCGGTCCTCCTCCAGTACCTGGGCATACAGGTCCGAATACATCCTGGCCTGCCGCTCGAAGGTGTAGTAACCCATGACCTTGTCCAGTGCGGCCTCCGCCAGTGCGCCGGGGTGGGGATGATCCAGCAGGAAGGCGATGCCGGCGGCCAGATCCGTCACGTCGCCGTGCCGGGCCAGGTAACCGTTGACGCGGTGGTCGACGATGTCGGCGGGGCCACTGCTGTCAAAGCAGACCACCGGCGTGCCGCAGGCCAGCGACTCCATTGCCACCTTGCCAAAGGCCTCCTCCAGTGAGGGCATCACTGTCAGGTCTGCGCCGGCGTACAGCGTGGCCAGATCGCGGTCATCCTCCAGCGACCCCAGGAAATGCGTTTTGAGGGGCATGGGCGGCGGGGTCTGGCCTTGCAGGGAACCGAAAACGACCAGTTGCAGGTCATGGGCGTCGGGTCGCCGGGCCAGGATCTCGGCGGCCCGACGCAGGTGCTCAAAGCCCTTGCGGGTCTCGGTCAGCGGCGAGACGGCGCCGAACAGGATCAGCCGCTGGCCAGCCGTCAGGCCCAGGTCGGCCAGCGGGCCGGGGGCGGTGCGGGCCACCCCCCGGTCCTGAGGTTTGAACAGGGCCGTGTCCAGGGCATTGGGGATGACCACGGTGCGGCGTCCGGCAAACAGCGAGCTGCGCCGGGCCTCGTCGGCCAGCCAGTGGCTGAGGGCCACCAGAGTCAGGGACCGCGGGTTCCAGGCGCGTGATTTGCGGCGGTGCAGCCAGCGCGAGTAATCGTCGGGTCGGCGGGAGGCCAGCGCCGGGCAGTGACCGCACTCGGCCTCAAAGCGCGTGCAGTCCTGGGCGTAGTGGCAGCCGCCGGTCATCGGCCACTGATCGCGCAGGGTCCATACCACAGGCGCGCGAATGCCCGCGAGGCTCTCTGGACTGAGGAAGCCGTCGTTGATCCAGTGCAGGTTGACCACGTCGGGCCGCAGGGTATTGATCTGCCGGTGGAGGGGCAGATTCAGGGCGGCGGGCGAGAAGTAGCGGGCCGGGCGCAGCCGCTCACGCATCACGCGCTCGGCCCGCCGTGCCAGGGCCGAGGCTCTGGCCGGTCGGTATTCGGTCACGTGTGGGTCATCGCCCACCCGGCTCTGGACCAGCATGGCCGAGTCCAGATGCGTGCGCAGCGCGCGGTGCAGCCAGAATGCGCCGCGCGCTGCGCCACCGCCGCCGTCGCTGGTGCTCAGGTGAAGAACCTTCATTGAACGGGGGGCCCGGTGATGGGGGCGAGCCGGGGGTAGAAACAGGAAAGGGCCGTCATCTCCGCCGAGCATAGTGTGACGCGCGTTACCCGAAAGTAAACCCGCCAGCCTGCGCGGGCCGGTGCTCTTGGCAGCGCGGCCCAGATATGGGCCGTGCAAAGGCTGACCGCAGGTGCGGCCATGCGCGGCCTTTCCACGCGCTAGATTCGGTTTCCGCTGCCTGCTCCCAGGGCTGAGGTGCCGTGCTGCCACTGCCCCGCATCAGACTTAGAGGCCAGACGATTTTCGTACCAGCACCAATCCTCCTCTGGGGGCGGCCTGATCGCCCCAGGTGAATTCCTTGACCACCGACTTCAGTGCCGTGTTTACCGTCCGCTCTGGCCCGGCCAGCAGCGCCGTATCTGCCGGGCCCTGGTAGGTGGAACTCGATGCGGCTCCCGGGCGCATCTACCATCAGCCGGGGCTGGTGGCTGTGCTCAAGGGTCAGTTCTACGACATGGACGTCCAGGCCATGCTGAGGCTCTACCGCCAGTACGGGCCCGCGTTCGCGCGCTGCCTCGACGGTTCCTTCTCGCTACTGCTGCTAGATGAGGCCGCCGGAACCGTGCTGGCGGTGACTGACCGGGTGGGCAGCCACAAGCTGTACGCGCTCCACGACGGCCAGCGGGTGACGGTCTCCACGCTGCCGGACCATCCCGACTTCACCCGGCGGCCCTACCGCCCCGCCGGGCTGGCCAGCACGCACGCGTTTCAGCCAGAGGGATCCACAGCTGTCCGTACTGGGAACTCCGGCCGCCCGCAGGCCTTGATGCGCGGCCCGAGGCCGAACTGCGGGAGGAGTTTGGCGAATTGCTGCGCCGCGCCGTGCGCCGCCGCACCGCCGGCCTACACGGACCCGTTCACCTGTCTCTCAGCGGCGGCCACGACTCACGCGGCCTCCTGAGTCTGCTGGCCGCCGAGAGCGTGGATCTGCGCACCTTCTCCTACACCCAGGGCCCGCAGGCCCCCCTCAGCGACACCCGCACCGCCCAGGCACTGGCGGCCCGGTACGGCGCCCGGCACCAGACAGTACAGGCGTACCGCGGTGACCTGCTGGCCACCGTGCGCCGCAACGCCCGCTGGGGCCACGGCGTCACCAACTTCTGCGATGAGGCCGATGCCTGGGACGCCCTCGCCGCCTCCCACCTCACCCACGTCTTTACCGGCGACGAGATCCATGAGATCTACCCCCGCCGCATCTCCGACGTTTCCGAGCACCTGATCCGGTTTCACGTTCTGCCCTTCGGCAGTCTGGGTAACCTGGCTGGGCGCCTGGCCCCCCCGTTCAGACGGATCCTGGAAGGTGCGTGGGCGGCCGAACTTGATCAGATGCGAGCGGCCGCCACCCGACACGCGGACCCTTACCAGCAGAACTTCATGATCATGTCGGGACAGTACCTGCCCCACTATCTGCTGTCCTGGCGGGAGCGCTTCGCGGGGCGGGTGGCCGCCATGCACACACCATATCTGGACGCAGCGCTCGCGGAGTTCAATCACCGCCTGCCTCCCCCCGTGCTGGCGGGCAAACGGTTGTTCATCGATACGCTGACACGGCTGGACCCGCAACTCTACCGGGTGCCGCTGGCCCGGTCTTCAGGATATGAAACCGACTGGCGTGCCGAGCTGATCCGGCACCGCGAGGCCGTGAAGGAAGACCTGCTCACGGGGTCCAGCCGCCTGGACGGCATTATTGCCCCGCAGGCCATCCGGGCAGTCCTGGACGGCCTGACCGCGCCGGGCAGGGGCGAACCGGCCACCCTTGGGGCGCGGGTTCGCCGGTCTCTGGGCACCTTCCGGCACAGCCCGGCGGGCCAGGACGTGTTCGGGCCGGTCCGCAGCCGGGTGCCGTCGCCCGCTGAGCCCGGTCACCTGGCTGCTCCGGGTGTTGACCCTGCGCGTGCTGGACACTGAGGCGCAACGCCACAATGCCCGGCGCCTCAAGCGCTGACCGACGCCCAGGGCGCCGGACGGGCGCAGCCCAGGACCAGTCCTCCCTGAAGAGGACGGGGTCTGGTGACAGGCGAGAACAGGTGGCCGGATACACGAAACGTTTACGCCCTCTGCATCATTCTGGAGGGGTTGTAATGGACGTTATTCGGGGGCGGGTTTCCCGCATTCTAAAACTTGAAGGGAAAGCACGGCCTGGCGGCACAGGCGCTGATGCATAGCCACAGTCCCCAGAGGATGAGGAGCAGGCGTGAAAGGGAAAACCATGATGCAATCAAGGAAAAGTGCGCAGCTAACACCGAAGGCGAGAGGGATGGGATGGGCGCTTCTGGTGGTCGCCGTGATGGTGGGCTGTGCACCGTCTGACCCCCCCAAACCGCCCCCAGAACCGGAGAACCCGTATGCGGGCGGCGCGGCGT
>NZ_BMOL01000038.1 GCF_014647055.1 Deinococcus aerolatus
TGAAGTGGGAAATACACCTGTGGCGTGTCATACAGCACATGGACTGTGACGATCCCCGAATCTACTTTGCCCAGACTGCCCAGATACTGCCGTCCGACGTGGGCCGTGTGCGTGCCGTACTTACGATCCCCCGTCTCGTCGATCACGAGCACGGCATCATCAGTGGGCGCCAAACGGCGCCCACCTCGCATCAGCTTCAGGCGGGCTTGATGGAGCGCGTCCGGATCCCAGGTGCTTTCCGAGAGGAACCACTGCAGGTGCTGGGCTGCTTTGTGATGACTCCCTGGCTTGCCGGGCTCTGTGTTGGCCAGGCCGGTGGCGGTCTTATGCCGCTCAGTGCCGAGCAACAATCCCTGAAGGTACAGACGCAGCGCCCTGCGCTGCGTGGGTCGATTGAAGACGTGATCCAACTGGGCGCAGTACCTGTCCAGCGGATCAGCCACCACCCAATCCTTGGTCATAGCCAAGTGTGCGCTTCCAACCAGTCAACGGACTACCAATAGTTCTCTGGCTGATGATTTGGCGGACAGTCGAGCCTGCACCACATCGGCCTGTTCTGGCCTTGCCAGCAAATAGCCCTGTACCCGTTCACAGCCCAGATCGGTCACACTGGTCATCTGGGCCCAGGTTTCGATGCCCTCGGCGACAACTTTCAGATCCAACGAATGTGCCAAGGCTACAATAGCCTGCACTACCCGGTCTGATCCGTGGGCCTGTCCCAGCCCCTGGATCAGGGATCGGTCGATCTTGACGGTGGTGATAGGCAGTTGGAAGAAGTAACTGAGCGCGGTGTTTCCCGCCCCGAAGTCATCAATCGAAATACCCACGCCCAGGGCGCGCAATTCCCGCATCTTATGGGCGATCGACGCCAAGTCATTCAGCATGATTCGCTCTGTCAATTCCAATTCCAGCCAGCGCCCATCCAGACCATGGCGACCAAGAAGATGCCGCAAATCTTCCACAAACCCCGGGCGGGCGAACTGCAGCGGCGAGACGTTGATTGCAACTCGTGTGGGCGCGAGCCCCTGACGCTGCCACACGGCCTGCTGACGGCAGACCTCGTTAAGGACCCAGGCCCCCAGCTCGATGATCTGTCCGCTGTCCTCCGCGATCGGAATAAACTCGCCGGGCGAGACCTCATCCAGCGAGGGCGACGACCACCGCAACAACGCCTCAAGAGACGCCAATTCGCGCGTGCTGGACGCGAAGAGCGGTTGATACACGACATACAGTTCCTGATTGGCCAGGGCGCTGCGCAGGCCTGCCACTAGGTCTGCGCGAACCTGGATGACGCTGTTCATCTCAGGCGCGAAGTAGCAGATGGTGTTCTTGCCTCCGTGTTTGGCCCGGTACATGGCTGCGTCGGCCTGCTTGTGAAGGGGGGCGGCATCCAGCGCGGTCTCCGGGTACAGGGCGATACCGATGGACGTGGTCACCCGCACGGTCTGAGCGTCCAAGACGATGTCCTTGCTGACGCTGTCCAGGATTCGGCGGGCGACGCTGGCCACGTCAAAGACTTCCCCCACCTCGGTCAGCAGCACGATGAACTCATCCCCGCCGAGGCGGGCGACGGTGTCGCTCGGCCGTGTCGCCTCTTGCAAACGGCGGGCCGTGACCCGCAGCACCTCATCTCCTGCCTCATGCCCACAGGTGTCGTTGATCTGTTTAAACCCGTCCAAGTCGAGGTACAGGACAGCCAGCTTGCGGTTGTAACGCGCCGCAGCTGTCACTGCTTGGCCGAGCCGATCGCTGAACAGCACCCGGTTGGGGAGACTGGTTAGCGCGTCGTGGTGGGCCTGGTGGGCGAGGTGGGCCCGGCTGAGCTCCAGTTCCGCGGTGCGGGCCTGGACTTTCTCTTCAAGGTCTAGCGAGAAGGCGTGCAGTTCCATGTTGGCGGTATGCAGTTCGGCGGTGCGGGCAGCCACGCGGCTTTCCAGGTGCTGGGTTGCCCGATGCAGGTCACGGGTTAATGCGGCGTTTTCCGCAAATGCCACGGCCTGCCTGACCATCACCAGGGTGGCGACCAGCATCGTGCTCCACAGGACGCCACGCACTGTGAAATCCCCGGTTCCGTCCATCACGGTATTGAGCAGGAGGATCGCGGTTGCCGCCACAGCCAGGTAGGGGCCAGCCGTCAGCACCGTCCAGTTCAGCGCAGGCTCACTGATGGTGACCCGCGTGTTGTTGCCTCGGAGAATCGCAGCCATGCCGAACAGCAGGCCCCCGAGGCCCCAGAACAGATCAATGATGCTTCCGGAAACGTACGCTTGTTTGACCGTCAAAGCAGCGAAGCCCGTGTCGGCCACGACGAACGATGTCAATGCCAGAGCCATCAGCACGGTGACCTGACGCGGGAGGTGCTGATGGCGTGCCAACAGCAACAGCAGCAGGCACAGCAGCAGCAGGTCAGATATGGGATACGCCAGCGCGATGCTTCCTGTCAGCGGTTGTGCTCGGTAGTCCACAACGAGATCGGCCAGCAGAAACCGCCACGAGAACACTCCGGCGGCCGCCGTCATGATGCCCACATCCAGTCCCAGGCGCAGCCAGCCTGCCCGGCTCAGGTGGGGGCGGGGAAAAAGCAGCAGAGCTGCGCCGACCAGCGGTGGGAACAGCAGGAACAGAACGTCGGCAAGACTGGGGAATGGGTCCACCTGGCGAACCACCTGCAGGTAGGTGAAGATCACCTCGGCCAGTCCGAACGCAAGCAGCCCGATGCTGATACACACCCAGGCCACCGACTCCCGCGTGGATTGGACTTGACGGGCGGTCCGCACTGCGTATCCGGCTGCGATCAGAAAAGCTGGCACATACAGCAGGCCCGCCAGAAACGGTTGGAGATTCGGCGGCCCCCATCTGAACACCATCCATGAGATGTGCATCAGGCCAAGCAGCGTCAGCAGTCCGAAAGGGACAACGCGGTTGAGCTTGACCACCATGACCTCCATGCAACGTGATCACGGGCGTCACTTGCTAAAGCCAAGGTACGGGGATTCCACTGGCAGAGTCCTTACAACTGTGACTTATACGGAGTCCGTATTCTTTCCTGGTCGCTCCACTCAGATTTCTATCGCTTTTACAAACGATCTAACAGGATGAGGCTGCACCGAGATACGGAAAAAGCGGCCCACGAGGCCGCTTTGATTCCTTCAATATAGGGCGATATGCAGCCGCTGTCAAATCATGCGCCCCGATTCTCCTGTTAGCGAGGTGAAAGCGTCTGGGACACACTTTAAGCAGGTGTTTGGGAATGACCTGGCATTGAGACCTGCATGCTTACCTGCATGATGGGTTTGAAGGGCGAGCTGTGACGCGCGTCTGGAGCCTCGCGCAGCCCCAACTGGTCCTACCGGAATGAGCACGCCGCGGACCGGGCCTGTGAGTTTTCCCTGGCCGCCGCGTCTTCCACGGTGTTCTGGCCTCTGCTCTCGTGGGGCACACGTGCCTGGGGCGACACTGGACGTCAACTGGGAATCAAATCGTTCATGCTGCATTGAACACCAGTCATGCTGAAAATCCACATCAGCCACTGTGAGCAGTTGAAATCCGGACCGGCCAGCCGCACACTGGAGGTCTCTGCTGGCTATCTCCGTGCCTGGACAGGCACCCACCCTTTGGGCGCAGGGCCTTCCTGGTATGGCTCGGCCCACCAGCTCGTTTCCCCGCGGCGTCTTGGCAAGTTCCGCTCACCTGTTGTGTTGAATCACGGGAGGAATATGAACCGTTCTGTGACCGGGTCTGTTGTGTGGCTCAGCCTATGGCTCTGGGGCTGGGGACAGGCGCAAACGCCTACAGATATGAAGTCCTGTGACTCCCTTTACACCTGTGCCGCGCAGTACCTGAGCGGCTCGGGAGCGGCTGGAGCAGGAAGTGCTGGGGCAGGCGGCGGTACAACGAGCGGCGGCGGCGGCAGCGGCGGCGGCAGCGGTGGCGCGGGAGCTGGAAACGCACCCGATGCGTTCTATTACGGCGATTCCCAGGTGATCATGCCACTGGAAGACCATCTCGACGAATTGCAGGCAGGACGCTTGGTCCTGTGCCGTCCTGACGCTTCAGCTCAAGCCCCGAAAGACTTTGCAGCAGCCCTGGCGCAAGCGGACGCTGCGGCGTACGCCAAGGTTCCCAATGCTCCTAAAGTCAAAGCGACACTTCAGCAGTCCAGCGAGGACCACAATCTCGCCACAGCGGCCGCCGGCATGCGCAGTGGCCGTCCTCAGGCCGCGCTGGCAGCATTGTTGGCGGTCTATCAGCGCCATCCCCAATCTCCGGATGTCCTGGTTAACGTGGCTGCAACGCTGAACAGCCTGGGGCTTCCGGCGCTGAGCCTTGCCTTCTTACAGCAGGCTGAGGGACTTAAGGTGCCTTATGCCAGGCCTCTGGGCTGGGACGGGCGGGCCATCGCGCTGAACAATCGTGGTTACGCCCTCTTGTTGCTGGGGCGTTGGAAAGAAGCAGAAACAGTTCTGCAAGACGCCGTCAAACGGGAACCGCTGCTCTCCGAAGCGAAAAGGAATCTGGCGTGGGCCCTGTTGTGTCAAAATCTGGACAAGCAGGCGGCCCAGCAGTATCGACTCGGCCTGCGCCGCGCCCCCAGCACAGCGCAGGCAAATCAGACCGACATTCCCCTAGAGCAGCTTCCGCCGGGCACAAAGCCGGCGCTGGAAACGCTGACCGTCCGTCGGGAGTCACTGGCCCTTTTCGATCTGAGCAAAGGCAAGAAAGGCAAGCTGCCTGACCTGAAAATTCCGGACAACTCCCAGACGGCAGCGGAGATGCAACAGGCTTTTCTTGAAAAGGTCATGCGCGAAGGTGAAAAAGAAATCACGCTGGCCCTGCGGCGTGATGGCCTGCAGGCCGAAGCAGAAATCCGCCTGAATGCATATACCAATCCAGTCTCAAAACAGCGTGCCGAGGACCTGCTCTATGCCATAGAGATGGTGAACTTTGAGCCGGCAGTCCAAAAAGCCTACCGTCAAATGACGATAGCCCATGATGAGCTGTTAGACGCGGTCGGCAAAGCCCCCGTCAGTGAAGCCGTTCTCACGCGGATGTACGAGATTCTGGGCACACAGGAACAGGCAGAAGCCCTGCCTCTGATTCATGCCATGTGTTTGCCTGAGTTTGAAGCCCATTACAACAAGATCGAAGCGCGGGTCCACAATTACGACCACGACTTCAGGCAGTATTTCAGTCTGGCCCACCAGTACCGTTCAGCACTGGCCACAAACATCCAGGATGCTAAGGTCCATGCATTTGCTGATGCCATTATTCAGACGGAGCTTCAATCGGCCTTCGTCACGCTCATGGGCGCGCATGTGATGGCCTACGCCACGGGTGTTTACCGTGAAGCGGTCTGTCTGACTGCGCCCAGTGTGGCAGTCTCGGTGACCGTATCCAGTGCTCCTGAGGAAAGTACCAGTGCGTGCCCGGATGAGCTCAAAGGCCTGAAGGTCAGCTTGGAATGGCAGATGCTGAACATCAGTATGACCTGTGAAAACGTGGAGATCACCGTGGCCACCGCTGGGCCGCTCGGTGCTTTTACTAAAGTCAACAAGACTTTTCTCGGCAGCACGACCGTTGCCATCGGGGTTCGGGCAGGCGTGAGTGTTCCGGTTGTTCAGGCGGGCGCAGGAGTAGAGGCGGGCGTCTACCTCACGGTGGACCGTGCTGGAGGATTGCAAGATGTCGGGATCCAGGGAGCCGCGTCAGCTGGACTGGGTCTGGTGCATGCCTCCGGCCCACTATCGGTCTCCAAAGATGTGGCGGGCGTTGGTGCTGGCGTTACGCTGGGTCTGGTTAGCGGCATTCACCTGAATTGAAGCTGGGACCTGAACTTTACAGGGGCGTGGCCTGTTCGGAATTTGGGCGCCCTATAGCCAGAGCACCTCCTGTGCTGGGTTGACGGTGACGGTTGTGGCAAGTTGTTGGAGCGCGAGGTGGTGACGAAGGTTTCCAGTGGCAAGTGGGAACGGTGGAGTGGGCAGGATGGTGGAGATTTGTGACGCGAGCGTGCAGGTCGAGGAAGCCCTGAGCGCGTTTTCGTGACCTGAATTCCCGCTGTTGCCTTTCCTGCCGCCGTGTGGGGCGATGTGACTGCTCGATCAGGTTGTTGCAACGGGCGGTCGAGATCACCTGGATGTGCTCCACTCCGCAGCGCACGGGGAGTTGTCGAATCGCCCCTCCATAACTCCACAGTTTATCGGTGTGGATGATCTCAGGCACGTCGTATTGCCCCAGGAGGCGGACGAAGAACGACCTGGCGGCTTCGGTATCACGGTGTTCTTGCAATAAGACGTCCAATACGTCTCCGTGTTCATCCACGGCCCGCCATAACCAGTGTTTGACCCCGCCGATATCCACTTGCATCTCGTCCAGGTGCCATCGGGGACCCCGATGGCGGAGGCCTTGAGCGAAAAGGTCACAGCACTTGATGCACTAGGTCCGGATGGTCTCGCGGGTGACGGTGATCCCCCGCTCCAGTAACAGTTCTTCGACGTCCCGGTAGTTCAGGGTAAAGCGGTGATAGGGCCACACGGCGTAGCCGATCACGGCGAGAGAAAAACGGTAGCCGGAGAGCTTCTGACCGCTCAACACCGCGTCACCTTACCTCTACAACTTGCCACAACCCTCTTACATATACATAGCCCTGCTGCGGAATATGAGGGCGTGGCAACCCGAAAGTTGGAACGGGCGCCCGGAAGTCGGACGCCTGTTCCGAACCCTGTCTCAGGCGAAGGCGTCAGGCCACCCGTTCGTTGTCCTCATCGAGCTCAATAGGCTTGGCGGCGCTCCTGATCCTCAGCGGCTTCGGAATCAGCAGGTCTCCCAGCGCGAACGTGTGCCGCTCGTGCTCCTCCGCGAAGACGTGGCGGTAGATGTCCGCCGTCGTGCTCGGCCTCGAGTGCCCCAGCTTCTCGCTGACCACCTCCATCGGCACGCCCATGCTCAGCATCAGGCTGGCGTAGGTGTGCCGCAAGTCATGAAAGCGGACGGCGCCCAGCCCCGCCCGCTCGGCGATCTTCCCCGCCAGCTTGGTCAGCGAGTCCGGGTAGAGGCGCTCTCCCCTGGCATTGGTGAACACGTGGCTGGCCGCCCCCAGGCCCTCGGCCAGTTGATCCTGCTGATGCTTCCGGAGCAGCGCCACGGTGTCGGGAGCGAGATGCAGATCCCGCACCCCGGATTCTGTCTTCGGCTCCCCCAGGGTGGCCGTGCCATTCACCACGGTGATGTTCTCGCGGACCCGCAGTTGCGCCTTGTCCAGATCCAGGTGGGCCCATTTCAAGGCACAGACCTCTCCCCTTCTTAACCCGCTCGCGATGACGAACTCGAAGAGCAGGCCCAGGCGGTGCTCATGCGCCACCTTCAGGAAGGTGCCCACTTCCTCCGCGTCCAGGGCGCGGGCGGTCTTGCTCCGACGGAAGCTGGGCAGACGGGCCACCTCCGCAACGTTCCGGGCCACGATCTCGTCGAACACCGCCTCCTGCAGCGCCTGCCGCAGAATCACCCGCACCTGATGCAGCAGCGACTTCGAAAAGCCCTGGTCCGCCAGCTTGACGTAGGCGCCCCGCACCTCGCTGGGCTTAAGGTCCTGCAACTTGCGGTGGCCCAGCAGGGGGCTGAGATGCCGCTCGATGACGTAGGCGTAGTTGGCCAGGGTCTTCGGCGCGAGATTCGGTCGCTTGAGTTCCAGCCAGCGTGGCAGCCAGTCGGCCAGCCGGATCTGGCTCGGGACGGGTAGCAGGCCCCGCTGGTGGTCCACCAGCGCCTGCACCCGCGCCCGATCCGCGTCCTTCTTGGTCTTCTCGGTCCCGCTTTTCAGGAGCTGCTTGCCCCGTTCGTCAAAACCCAGCGTGACCTGCCAGCGGTAACTTCCGCTCGGCAGTTTCTTGACACAGCCCTCGCCATTCTCGCGTCGTTTCATCCTTGTTTTTCTCCCTCCCAGTGAGCGTTCCGCTCTTCCGGGAGTGGGATGTTCGCTCTAACCGCGGGATACATCCAGGGCTGAGCCGCATCAGTAGACGGGGTCTAGCAGGTGAGGTTCAATGATCCTGACCAGGGAGTGGTGGTGGCGGAGCTTGGCACGGATCGCAGTGGTGCCCGCAGCATCCTGACTCACGCAGGGGAAGTGGCACAAGTCGCAAACCTATGGCGTTCTCAGCTGAGATCGTCTGGTAGTGCTCCAGAAATCCCGACAGAAAATGGCCCACCCGTTGAGAGGGTCGGGCACACTGGAGGGA
>NZ_BMOL01000039.1 GCF_014647055.1 Deinococcus aerolatus
TAGAGCGCGGCATCGAGACGGAGTCTGGTGATCACGGTGATCGGACGGCCCTGCTGGAGGTCGGCGAGCCACCTGATGACCGCGTATGCGCTGTCCGCCACCACGATCAGTTGGCGTCCTGGACACCAGCGCTGAACGACACGCAGCATCTGCCGGGCCCAGTCGGTCAGGGTCTTATGCCGGTGACCGCGCTCTTCGTGGTAGCGCTGTGACGGCACAAGTGCCGTCAGGAATGGCAGTGCCCAGATGCGATTGGCCCAGGGAATGGGAGTCAGCAGCATCAAGCTCAGCCAGCGGAGACCGCCGGCTTTCACGAAGTGCCCCTGGCTGGACCGCACCGGATCGCGATAGATGCCTCAGGCGCTGATCTTTTTGCCGGTTCGTCGTTCGATGGTGTCGTCCAAGCCGAGGATCAGCGGCCCAGAGGGGACGAAAGCGGCCAGGAGCAGACCGAGCAGGACGCGACTGGCCTGCAGACTGGACCAGCGCGCCCGATTCAACAGGCGGTGAAACGGACCAAACCTGGGATCGTCTGCCAAGCCGAGGACCCGCAACGCCGAAGTCACCGTCCGCTTCCCAGGGGACAACACGGCCCCAATCACCAGGAGTTGAACCTGCGGCCAGATCCGCGTGGAGAAGAGCGGGGCGAACTCGTCCAAGATCCGAGTGAACCACTTCGGAAGGAGTGCCATGCTCAAGTCTGACAGGGGGAGCGGCATGCCGCTCCCCCTGTCAATGGCCAAAGTCCAGCTAAGGTTTTGGAATTAATTTAAACGTCCCAGATATTGTGACCTCACTACGAACGATGCTGCTTTTATATTCATAAATTGTATGTTTGTAATCAAATGATAGACTATCAGAATCATGAGTGATATTAGATTTGATTAAATTACCTGGTACTTGTTCAAGCTGTGCTTCTGACCGAACTGCAGATGCGTGAAACCCACATGTACTATCTTTGGGATCATAAGCTCCAATCGCGAGAGACATCACATTACCGTCCACAACAACGAGGCTGCCACCGCCAGTCCAGTTGGCATGATATCCGGTTGGACAAGATGCCGTTACTTTTCCATTCTTCGTATCTTGGATATTTATCACGTTTAAAGATCGAAACAACCCACCAATATTTCTTTCTGGACCATATTTTATAAGATCAACTAATACATTGGCCACATTCGTGTAACGAACGTACGTTACAGGCTGCAAATTAAAATCTGATGTATGTTCATAACGAACAGAGGAAAAACTTCCAATTAAAGAGCATTTTTCAACATTATAGTAATCTCTAGCACTGCTAAGCAAATTGAAATTACAAAGACTGTCTTTTACAGTTAAGGTGACGTCTCTATAAATTTTAGATTGATCTACCCACTCTACACCAGGGCGCTTAACATCCAGTTGCAGCATTGCGCGGATGGTATATGTACCAGCAGCCAAAGGAGAGTGGTATAAGCCTGTCAACCGATCGATAACTCCATGGCCCGCACCACCAACGACTGACCAAACAACGCGTCTCCTATATCCGTTGGTATCGCTAAGGGCATTGATCGTTGCTTTTAGTTGAACATCTTTATTTGTAGCGACAATCCCTTCATTACCTGTCACCTCAATATCAAGTGGTTCTAGGCAAGGCAACGGGTCTACTGTTCCAGCAAAACGACTGTTACGATATTCAATGTGCAGATGTGGTGCATCTTTTGCAGCACCCGTATTGCCTGAATTGGCAATCCATTGATTGACAAGGAGCCTGTCTCCAGGAGTCTTCCCCATACGTGCTTTCACACGGGTTGAACCCTTCATTAAGTGCATGTACACAACGTAATGGCCAGCACCTGTCTTAACGACGATAAATTCTCCTGCTCCACCGTATTGCCCTTTTGGCGAGATTTTTTCTTGAAAACCTATTGCAACCACTTCTCCAGAAGTAATTGCAACAACTGGTTTGCCAATAGGAGCCACAATGTCCACGCCATTATGAAAAGGACTTGATTTTAGAGGCCTTGGCCCAAATGGGCTGGAGATCGAGAGTGCCTCACCAAGGAACGGAGAGAACAATTCCTCCGTTTTGCACGTCTCCTTGATTGTCTGCGCTGAGACTGGCTGGAGGGCAGGAGCCAACGCAACAGACAGCACCGCTTCGGCGCGCCCATCAGTACGTCGTTGTGATGCGAACACCCAAGAAGGCACATCCCCTGTTATTGAACGCGATGCCGCCTCGTAGGAGGAGGGAAGCGGACGGAAAAGGTCAAGCATCCCCCCTTCTCCTTCATTTTCACTCTCCTGCGTCCACCCAAATAGCATTGGTGTGCTGCCCTGAGGCACGTTAAATGAAGACGGCAATTTCATCGTCACGCGCATGTCCTTCAGTGGACGTTCTGGTGTAACCACACGAACCTGATAGTCGGAGAGCAATGTTACATCTTCCCCTGCCACAGACACATCGAAGGCCTGTTGTGCTTCAGCGTCCTCCGTCTGCATCAACTCCACTGGCTGTGCAGATGCAAAAGAACCGTCTACAAATGTAACTATTGCAACACCTTGAAGCTCTACACTTCCTCCAGATGGAGTGATAGTGACCGTGGGCGGTGCATTGGCAGGGGCTGGGGAGGCTTGCATGCACCCTGCCAGCAAGAGCGTCATGCTAGTCAGAAGTGTCCTTACTAAATCCCTATTCATACTAGACCTCCATAATTCCCCAAACATCAGAGGAAGTGACACCCCAAGGTGCACCGAGATGTTAAAAATAATTCGCGATCTGTGAGGGGGATTAATGGGTGTGCTGTAAACCAGAGTGATGACCTTCCAGGGCCCCAATGGGGTAAGACGAGGAGGGTGGTAAGGCAGCGACTGGGGCGATTGAACATGGATTACGGGTAAGGCGACACCTCAGCCGTAACGAATAGAATCCGCGACGCTGGAAATGATCTGTGTTTAAAGACAGGGGTGGCGGATTGATCAGAACGCGGTAGATCAAGGTGAGAACGCTCCAAACGCCCAAGGCAGTTAGGCGCGGAGCCTCATATGGTGGCCGCTGGTGACTGATAGAGGAGGGCTTGATGTGTGGTCCTTCGGGCTTCTTCGTCATGGAGCTCCTAGGAGGCATCTAGAGATGGAAGGAACACGAGATCATTCAGGTATCGTTCAGATGACGCGTGCTTGATTCACTAGCTTGGAGAATTTTCTCAAGACCTATTGCGCAGTTATGAGCCAAAACAGGGAAAATGCCGTTTCAGAGGTCGAAAACCACTTCTAATTAGTCTGAGTTCAAAAAAGTCAGGTTTTTTCGGCCAAGACGACGTTGTTCAATTCTCCCCCCTTATCTCGCAACAGGTCATCAACAGATCGGCAGTGCTCCGAACAATGACTGCAGCGCCACGCCGAGGCTGAAATCCAAATACGTAGGCCTGTAAGAGATTCCTCGGAAACCAATCTTTTGGGGAACGAAGTAGTCCTGAATTTTCTAGAATAACAGTAAGTGTACGATCTCAGCAGCTGACAACTTCGTTTTTGGCTGTCTCAGACGGCATTACGGTGGCCCAACGATCCCCGTCGGGAGAATTTGGGAGTGTCGAGAGCCTGCCCGTAACCAATAGCCCCCATTCCGATCTCCGATAACGTTTTTTGCCTGTGGCTCCCACATCTGCCATCACCACCGGAGTCCAGCGAGCAGCAGTGACGGGGGGGGGCGAGCTTTTGTCCACCTCCCGGTCACTTCTGACACGGACGGTTCACTTTTCGCTGAACACGTCGTCTGGGTTGTTGCCCGTCACGCTGCCGCCGGGCTGGACGTAGGTGGCGTTCTTCCTGTTGAAGACGCCGCCGCCATTGCTGGGGGCCGTATTGCCAGTCACGCTGCCACTGGTAATGGTCAGTTTGCCGTCGTTGAAGAAGCCGCCGCCCACGTTGGTATCCGTCGCTTGGTTGCCGCTGACGGTGGCCCCGGCCAGCACAAAATCACCCTCTGGAGAGGTCTGGTAAGCTCCCCCAACAAAAACCCCACCGCCGAACCAGGCCGTATTGTCCTTGATGCTGCCGCCGCTGGCGGTGAAGGCTGACCCGGAGTACAGCCGCACGCCACCGCCGCCGCCCTGATTCTGGGCGGTCATCCTGCCTGTCACCGCATTGCCGCTGATCTCGCCGCCCGTCATGTTGACCTGACCACCTACTAAAACGCCACCGCCCGTTTCAATGGCCTGATTGCCCGTGATTTTGCCGCCCTTGATGTTTAGGGTCAGGGCTTTGCGGTCTGCATTGCCGGTGTTGATGCCGCCGCCGATCCTGGCCTTGTTGCCCCCAATGACCAGCGTTCCCTCCAGCGTGGTGGTGGTGGTCCGTCCGGTCTGAACATACATGCTGATGCCGCCGCCGCTGCCATCGGTGGTGTTGTTCTGAATGCTGCCGCCCGAAAGGGTCATGCTGGCGTCGCTGTTGATGCCGCCGCCGCCCAGTATGGCGCTGTTGCCGCTGACGCTTCCGCCTGTCATCTGGAACAATCTGGTGGCCTGCGACAGTTGAATCCCGCCGCCGTACCTGCTGGCCAAGTTGTTGTCAATCGCGCCGCCCGAAACCGTCAGATCACCCCAGTTGTTGATGCCGCCGCCTGTGCCGCTGCTGTTGCCTTTGACGGTACCGCCGCTGATCCTAATGATCTGATTGGACCAGATGCCGCCACCGCCCGTGTCGATGCTACCGGTGGTCTTATTGCCGTCAACGCTGCCGCCCGAAATCGCTAGCACCGGCCGCGGATCGCTCGCAGCATTTCGCACCATCACGATGCCGCCGCCGTAATAGGTTGCCGTGTTTCCGTTGACGTTGCCCCCGGTGAGAGTGACATCCCCAAAGCTATAGATGCCGCCGCCCCCGCAGCCCTCCGTGCCATCTGCTGTGGTGATGTTTGGAGAGGTACACTGGTTATTATCCACGCTACCGCCACTGATGGTCACGAGGCCGCCGGTGAAGTTGAAGATGCCTCCACCGGCATATACCGCCACATTGCTGGTTACTTTGCCACCTTCCATCTTCAAAACACCTGCATTGGAGATGCCTGCACCGTGACCATTGCTTTCCGTCGCGCCTGCGGGAAGCGCCTTCGCCGCATTGCCACTCACACTGTTCGTTCCCTTGAGGGTCAGCGTCCCGGTCTTGAGGTTGGCGATGCCGCCGCCCACATTGGCCTCTCCACCTGTGATGGCCGTGCCGTCCAGTGTCAGCGTGCCCTCGTTCAGCAGCACGCCGCCGTAGGTCGCCACGCTCAGATCCTGTTTGCCGATACTTGCCACCGTGATGGGCGCTCCAGTGCCGCCTTTCAGTGTGCCGCCCTTGATGGTCACGGTCACGCCGCTGGGCACTTCCAGGGCGCGGCCCTTTCCGGCTGCGTCGATGACGCCGCTGCCCAGGTTCAGCGTCACGCTCTTGGTGAGCTTCAGCGGACCAGCCAGCGTGATGGTGCCGGAATCGAGCCGTAACGTATCGCCTGCTTTTGCGCTGCCCAGCAATTCGCGCAGGGTGCCGGGACCGCTGTCGGCCAGGCTGGTCACGGGTGTGCCGGGGAGCGGTGGATCGACAGTGCCGCCACCGCAGGCAGCGAGCACAAGCGTGAGTGAGACCAGGGCCAGACCTGCCGTGTGCTGCTGTCTACGCATAAATCCTCCGCTCCACCTCTGACCTGTCCTGACGCGCTGCATCCAATTGATGGTGAGCAGAATCATAAGACGGTGGTGGATAAATAATCCCGTCATTTTGTTACCGGGTGTGAACGCAAGTGACCGTAAGGTCATCTTTGTACCTTGATCCCATACAATTGAAGCCACTCTCGAATTCGTCACTTTGAGGAGCCTTCATGGAACGTTCGGCCCCGGCGACACACGGCTCTCATGCCCCTGCAACGCTGACGGTCCAACTCGACAAGGAAATTTGCCGTCTGGTCTGGAACGGTTACGTTCTGCCGCTCTCGGAAAAATGGGTGGTGTTCTATGCCCTGCTGGCAGTCAACCACGAACGCCACGTCAGCACGGATGAGATCTGCGACCACCATCCCTGGAGCCGCCTGAGTCCCAGCGTGGCGGGCCGGGACCTGTGGCGCTTCACCAGAACGCAGGAGCCGGAACTGTTCGGCCAGCGCGTCACCAGCAGCCCGGCCCGGCAGGCATCCAAGCTGTTTGCGCTGGCCCTGGGTGAGCGGATCCAGCTCCGGTTTGACCCGGCGCGCCCGGTGATCTTCGATCACCTGCGCTCCCTGCGGATTCACCGCAACACGGTGGCCGTGGAGCTGGGCGAATGCACGCTGCTGCTCCAGAGTGGCCTGGTGGCCCAGGCGCTCGAGCGCCTGGTCTCGATGCAGGACTGCACGCTGTCGGCCAACGATCAGGCCCAGATCCTGACCCTGACCACCATGTGCCTGGAAGACCAGGGGGGCATCGACGCCACCGCGTGCCAGTTGCCCCTTCTGCTGGCGGCGTCGCACCTTCCTGGCCTCAACCGACTCAACCGGGCGCGCCTGCTTGTCCGGGTGGCGCGCTATTACACGTTGAAAGCCCACTACACCCAGGCACACTCGTATTTCGTCATCCTGCGTTCCCTGCTGGTTCCTGAGGACGGCGTGGAATATTGCTGGTTCCACATCAACTACGGCGTGTACCTGCGCCGAACCGGCCATCTGGAGCGGGCCATTCACCATCAGCGCCTGGCGCACGACGTGGCGCAGGCGGCGCAGTGGTGGCACGGCGTGTATTCCGCGCGCTCCAACCTGACCCTGATGCATCTTTCACTGGCCGAGACCAGTCCAGCGCCGGCACGTCAGCGGCTGCTTCAGCAGGCGCTGGACTGGGCACAGCGGGCACATTCGACAGTGACCCTGACTCGGCAGCAACTGGCGATGGCCCAGACCGCTGTCCTGGTGGCGCGATGCTACCGCTTGCTGGGAAAAACCATGGAGGCGCGGCACTGGCTGGACAAGGCCCGGGTGGTGGACCACCACCCGGAGCTGGCACTGCATCTGGCAGTGGTGTGGGATGAACAGGCCCTGCTCGAAGAGCAGGGGGGTCACCACTTCCACGCCCACCTGGCCCAGGCACAGGCGGCGGCTTGCCGGGGAGAGCAGGAATGACGGGAAACGGCGGCAACTCAGGACCCGGGCCAGCGCCCCCCCTCTACAAACTCTTCTGGTGGAGCGTCGTCCCCCTGCTTACGGTGCTGCAGGCGGTTTCGCATTACGCGGAGGGGCGTCCCCCAGCCGATCTGGCGCAGCGAAGAGACTTCACCAGGGCCTGCCATGAAGCTCTGGCCCAGACCTTGCCACGTGACGTGATGGGCTTCTCCCCGATCTACCCGGAAGCTCTTCATTCCACCGCTGAGGGATACCGCTGGGAAGGCAGGACCACAGGCGACGGAGACGCGGGCAAATACCTCGCGATAACGATGATCTGTGAAGGCTCGCCCCAGGACCCCAAGCTCCGACTTCAGATGCGTGAGGTTTCCATCGACGATTCCTCTTATTGGTAGTCCGTTGACACTGAAAGTTTTGGCGTCCCACACATAGCTTAAGTGACATAGAGCCGAAGAGGTACGCCTCTTCCTACCTGTTCAAGCAGCTGTAGAAGGCGTCGTGGTGGGCGCTCCGTTGAATAGGCGCGCCAAGCCTGCCAGATCCAGACGAATGGCCCCAACCACAGGCGTACCTGATGCAGCAACACACTCCACCCAGGCAGATGCATCGCATCTGCCTGGGTGGACACATCGCCCTTGGATGGAGGCGAATGCTCAGCCCACCAGTGCAGGAAGCAGAATGCAGCGCACACCAGACTCCAATGCCGCCGAAGGGCAATGTCCGATCGAGCCTGGCAATGCGTCCAGCCCAGATGCTGCTTGATCTCCCGGTAAGCCTGCTCGA
>NZ_BMOL01000040.1 GCF_014647055.1 Deinococcus aerolatus
TGACGGATGCGGATGGAGATATCGCATATGACCGTGCTGACTGGGCCAATGCCAGACTGGCCTGCCAGGTCGCCGTGCCACCCGTCAACATCTACCAGTACGCGCCAATTAAGGCACAGCCGAATACAGTGTCCGAGGCGCAGGGCCGGCCCGTGGGCGGCCGCCTGTACGTGTTCGGCGGCTTCGACAGCCTCAAGAACTGCTGTGTTCCTACGGACCGCGCCCAACGGTACGATCCGGCCACCAACGTCTGGACCCCGCTACGCCCCATGCCAAATGGGGGCGTGACCCACGCGGGCATGGCCACCGACGGCCAGAACATCTACTACGCGGGTGGCTACATCACCAATGCCAGGGGAACAGCTCAGATTTATGGCACCAAGGCGGTCTGGAAGTACAACGTGGCCCAGGACACCTACACCCCGTTGCCCGATCTGCCGGTAGACAGCGCTGCCGGTCAACTGGAGTACCTGGCGGAAAAACTGCACTATTTCGGGGGTACTAATCCCGAACGTACGCAGGATCTCAAGACCCACTACGTGCTGAATCTGGACGTGACTGGCGCGGCGTGGACCCCCGCCGCACCCCTCTCGCAGGCCCGCAACCACCTGGGTTCGGCGGTGCTGGACGGGGTGATCTACGCCATCGGCGGACAGACCGGGCACGACAACGCTCTGAAGACGCTCAGCTCCGTTGAAGCCTACGATCCGGCCACCGACCGTTGGGAGGCGCGGGCCAGCATGCCTAAAGCGCTCAGCCATACCACCAACTCCACCTTCATCCTCAATGGGCGCATCGTGGTGGCGGGCGGCGAAACGGCCCACAATCAGGCCACCAGCGCGGTCACCGCCTACGATCCGCTCAGCAACACCTGGACCGCTCTGACCCCCCTGCCCGAGCTGCGGGTGTCGGGCGTTGCGGCACCGCTGGGCGACGGCTTTGTCTTCACTGGCGGCAATCTGCCGAACGGTGGAGGAACCCAGGCCAACGGCTGGCGGGCCAGCCCGGCGTCGGTCAGCCCAGTGTCCGTCCCCTGAACTCCCGGCACACCTCGTCCCACCGCCCTGGACCCCGTGGTCCAATCTAGAAAAGGAAAAACGCATGATGCAGAGCCGCCCACCCCGTTCCGATACCACTTCCAGCGACCTCGAGCTTCCGCAGGTGGCCCGTCTGCTGCGCCGCGCCGCCCTCCCTGTGCTGGGGATCGCCGCGCTGGCCGGGGTGGGCGGCTACCTGCTGTCCAATCTTCAGCCCAAGGTGTACACGGCCACCAGCAGCCTGTTTACCGAGCAGGTCGGCGGCGGTAGCAACGCGCTGAACGACAGCATGTTGCGGCCCTCGCCCCTGCCGCGCGGCGGCCTGCAGCAGGCCCTGCACAGCCCGGCGGTGGTCAAGCTGGTGGTCAACCGCCTGCGCGCCTCCGAGATCGCGCCCGCCACGATCAACAAGGTGCAGCGTGAACTGCAGGCCGAGCTGAGCACCGGCGGCTTCAAAAAATTAAAGGTGGAGCTTGACCCCAACAGTCCCAGTAACAGCAGCACCGGCAACGTCTACATCCTCAGCGCCCGCGCCGACTCCCCGGAACTGGCGCGCACCCTGGCCAACGCCAGCGTTGCTGCGCTGCAACTGTGGGACATTCAGCGGGCCCAGCGCCGCCTGGAACAGGCCCGCGCCGCGCTGAAACTGCAGCTTGACGTGCTGGACCGCAGCGCGCAGGACGGCGGCCTGAGCACCGATGACGTCAACCGGCAGGCCCGCGCGGCCATTGCCCGTGACCTGGCCGTGATCGGGGCCTCGCGCCAGAGCGTGGCGGGAACCCTGGATGTCATCGCTGAGGCGGTGGACCCCGCCGGGCCGACGAGCCCACGGCCCAAGCGCACGGCGGCGCTGTCGGCCCTGCTGGCGCTGCTGTTCGCGGGCGGCGGCGCGGTGCTGCTGGGAAGCCGCCGCGCCCTGGTGGACACACGCGACAGTGACCCCGACGACGCCTCGGCGCTGTACCGCCGGGAAACCAGCGACGCCCGCAACGTCACCTCCACTGTGCCGCAGCGCTAACCCCTTTCTTCAGGCGGCGTCACCCAACTGTTCACGGGTTGGGTGACGCCACTTTGTGCTGAGAACGTGCGTCAGGAGCCATGAAGTGGCCTACCCAGCGTGGCCGGACTGCCGGTAGCAGACTGCTCGATCCACAACTCCCCCCTCCGCTAAACGTTTGATGATGCGACTTCAGGGCGAGCGCTGACATACTTCTTATCAGGGGGGGAGGGGGGCAATGTCCAGCCGTGAACCTGGGTCTCCAACTGTCAGCCTAGTGGTTGGAAATGTTCCATCTGCCTGTCCTGAGCGGCTGGGATGCGTGAGTGGCCTGCAATTTACTTCTCGTTAGCGCCCCGCCGGCTAAGTTCGCGCTATGCAGCCTGATTGGGTCCAACCGGGCTTATGCTCAGGGGCGACGCCGGGGCCGCAGGCGGTGGGCTGACCGAGCATCCAGCTGACTGTGGACGCCACACTGATCGACCTGCTCACCCGTCCGGGCACCCGCTTTACGGTTCCACCCTCTCCCTTACTGCGAGCTGTCCATTCCGTTCCACCCGTCACTGCCGCGCCCCGCTCCAGCAGCCCTTTCGCCCCCCGTCCTCCGAGGAGATCTGAACATGTCACACACCCCCACCCTGCACACCCCCATGAAAGTCGCCGTTGTGGGCACTGGTTACGTCGGCCTGGGCACCGCTGCCCTGCTCGCCTACTTCGGCCATCAGGTCATGGGCCTGGACATCGATCAGGGCAAGGTTGACATGCTGCAGCGTGGGGAACTTCCGATCTATGAACCGGGACTGGGTGAACTGATGGCCGAGTGCGGAGACCGGCTGCACTGGACCACCGACTACTCGGCGGCCATTCCGGGTGCGGACGTGATCTTTATCTGCGTGGGCACCCCGCCGCTGCCCGGCGGACAGCCGGACCTGCGGTACCTGGCGGCGGCGGCGCAGGACGTGGCCCGTCACCTGAACGGCAAGATGCAGGTCGTGGTGAACAAGAGCACGGTGCCGGTGGGCACCGGGGACTGGGTGGCGCGCATCATCGAGGACCACGCCCCGGACTACAAGGCGCACCAGTACAACGTGGTCAGCAACCCCGAGTTCCTGCGTGAGGGTACGGCGCTGTTCGACAGCCTGTACCCGGACCGGCTGGTGCTGGGCGGGAATGACGGCGCGGGGGTGGCGCGGCTGCTGGAGCTGTACGCTCCGCTGATCGAGCAGGACTTCGTGGCCCCGGCCCACGTGCCCCGGCCCGAGGGCTACACCCGCCCCGAAGTGGTGGCCACCAGCCTGAGCAGCGCCGAGATGATCAAGTACGCCGCCAACGCTTTCCTGGCGCTCAAGATCAGCTTTGCCAACGAGATCGCCGGACTGTGCGAGCGGGTGGACGCCGATATCGAGGAGGTGGCGCGCGGCATCGGCAGCGACGCACGCATCGGGCGGCAGTTCCTGTCGGCCGGCGCAGGCTGGGGCGGCTCGTGCTTCGGCAAGGACACCTCGGCGCTGATCAGCACCGGTGAGGAATACGGCTACGACATGCCGATCCTGCGCGCTGCCGTGGAGGTCAACCAGCGCCAGCGTCAGCTGGTGATCGCGAAGCTGCAAAAGCACCTGCACCGCCTGCAGGGCAAGCGCGTGGCCGTGCTGGGCATGGCCTTTAAACCCAACACCGACGATCTGCGTGACGCCCCGGCCCACGACGCCATCGCCCGCCTGAATGAGCTGGGCGCAACGGTGGTGGCGCATGATCCGGTGGCGATGGACCGCGCGCGGCGCGAATGGGGTCACCTGAAGTACGCCGAGGCGTCGTCCGCCGAGGACGCCCTGATGGGTGCGGACGCCGTGATCCTGATGACCGAGTGGAAGGAGTACCGTGAGCTGGACTGGAACGGGGCCGTGCGGACCATGCGCCAGCCGCTGGTGATCGACACCCGCAACGTCCTGCGCTGCGTGCTGGCCACCGGCATCCTTGAGCAGATCGGCCGGCGCGGCCAGGGCCAGGTCATTCCGGGCCAGACGATTCAGGGTCAGGCCGCCACGCCGCAGGGGCTGGGGTGACGACCGCATCAAAAACCATCCTTCTGACTGGCAGCGCGGGCTTCATCGGCAGCCACCTGACCGAGCGGCTGCTTGCGGACGGCCACACCGTGATCGGGGTGGACAACTACATCAGTGGGCAGCCGGCCAACACCGCGCTGTTCGCGGACCATCCGAACTTCAGGTTCATCCGGGCAGACGTGAGCGAGGGGATTCCCTACAAGGCTGGCGCTTTCGGGGGCCAGACGCTGGACCACGTGCTGCACTTTGCCAGTCCGGCCAGCCCACCGCATTACCAGCAGTTTCCCATCGAAACGCTGATGGTGGGCGCGCAGGGCACACAGCACGCGCTGGAACTGGCCCATGCCCACGGGGCGCCGCTGCTGCTCGCCTCCACCTCCGAGGTGTACGGCGATCCACAGGTGCACCCTCAGCCCGAGAGCTACTGGGGCCACGTCAATCCCAACGGTCTGCGAAGCTGCTACGACGAGGCCAAGCGTTACGCCGAGGCCATCACCTTCGCGTACCACCGGCACCACGGCGTGGACACCCGCGTCATCCGGATCTTCAACACCTACGGCCCGCGCATGCGCCCCGATGACGGCCGGGTGGTCACCAACCTGATCGGACAGGCACTGGCGGGCGGGCCGCTGACGGTCTACGGTGACGGCCAGCAGACCCGCAGCTTCCAGTACGTGACAGATCTGGTCGACGGCATCGTGGCCCTGATGGACCTGCCGGAAGCTGCGGCAGTTCATGATCCGGTCAACCTGGGCAATCCCGACGAGTACACCATCCTGCAGTTCGCGCAGGTGATTCGTGAGCTGATCGATCCTGGCCTGGCCATCATCCACGAACCGCTGCCGGCCGACGATCCCCGCCAGCGCAAACCCGACATCACGCGCGCGCGGGCACTGCTGGGCTGGGTGCCGACGGTGGACCTGCACACCGGGTTGAGGCGTACGGTGGAGGAATTCCGCCGGCAGGCGGCAGTGCCGGCGACCCTGCCCCAACAGATGCCTGTCGCCGCAGAATGACAGTGCCGGCTCTGACGCCCAGCGCCGCTGCGCCGCTGGTTTCGGTGGTCACGCCCACACGCGGGCGTGCGGAGCTGCTGCTGTCTCGGGCGCTGGGCAGCGCGCTGGTCCAGACCCTGCAGGACATTGAGATCATCGTGGTGGTAGATGGTCCCGATGCGGCCACCGAGGCCGCGCTGGCCGGCGTCCAGGACCCCCGCCTGCGCGTGATCACGTTGCCTTATCCGGTGGGCGGCGCGGAGGCGCGCAACGTCGGGGTTCGGGCCGCGCGAGCCAAGTGGATCGCCCTGCTCGACGACGATGACGAGTGGCTGCCGCACAAGCTGGAGGCGCAGCTGGCGCTGGCGCAGTCCACGGTGCAGGCCACCGGGGGCCGCCCCATCGTGGCCTGTCACTGGATCACGCGTACCCCACGCGGCGACATGCCCCAGCCGCCGCGCCTGCCGGACCCGCAAGAACCCCTGAGCGAGTACATGCTGGCGCGGCGCACCCCGCTGGAACGGACCTGTGGGCTGGTCAGCACGCTGCTGTTCACGTCGCGTGAGCTGCTGCTGGACGTGCCGTTCACGCCGGGGCTGCCCAAGCACCAGGACTGGGACTGGTTGCTGCGGGCCGCCATGCTGCCGGACGTCGGGGTGGTGTTCGTGCCGGAGGTCTCGGCCATCTGGTACTACGAGGAGCCCCGGCCCTCGGTCAGCACCCGTCTGGACTGGCGGGCCTCCCTGCGCTGGGCCCGTCAGCTGCGGGCACGGGGCATCATCACCCGGCGGGCTTTCGCGGGCTTTCTCAACTCGCACATCGTGCCCGCCGCCCAGAGCGTGGGGGACCGCGACGCCGCTTTCACGTTGCTGCCGCCGCTGCTGGCGGCCCGGCCCCGCCTCTTCGAGCTGGGGCTGTTCATTGCCAACTCGGTCCTCCCCACCGAGGTCCGTCGCCAGGGCCGCGCCCGGCTTGACGGCCTGCTCGGCCGCGTCAGGCGAAGTCCAGCCCAGACCCTTCCCGCCCTGCGCGCTGCGCCGCCGCCTGCCCGTCAGGGCATCCGAACTGTGGCCCTGATCGACCCGCTTTCTGGCGGCCACCACGGCAGTTACGCCGCCACGCTGGCCCAGGAACTGACGCACCGGGGCATCGCGGTTCACCTGATCGGTCCGGCCCCGTTCGTGGAAGAGGTTTGCCGGGCCGTACCGCAGGTGGTCGGGCACGTGCTGCCCCTGTTTCCCGGCAGCGGGCCAGACAGCGGCCCGGCGTATTACCGCCTGGGCCGTCTGGCGCGGGACCGCGTGAACCTGCGTTTTCTGCGCGCGGCGCTGCGCGTGGCCGATGAGGTTGAAGCGGACACCGCGCACCTGCTGTGGCTCGACAGTTTCGTGCTGCCGTTGCTGGCCGCGCTCGCTGCCGGGAGCAGGCGGCCCCCGACCCTGCGGGGCACGCTGCACTGGGCGTACTTTCTGCGGGAATTCCAGGGCGGCCGGCTCAGTCAGTCGGCCCACCGCCTGATGCTGCGGGCGCTGGGCGCCCTGGGCGTGCGCGTGATGATGCATTCCAGGGCACTGACCCGGAGCGTGGGGGCCGGGCGGCTGGACGCCGTGTCCTATCCCACCGCGCTGCCACAGTTCGGGCCAGACCAGCGTGAGCAGGTCCGGCAGACCGTGCACCAGCGGATGAATATTCCCCCCGGGGCCACGGTGCTGCTGGCCTTTGGCGGCACCCGGCACGACAAGGGAAGCGATCTGGCGCTGGACGCCCTGGCGCTGCTGCCCCCCCACATTCATCTGCTGGTGGTCGGCCCCACCCGCGCCTTCGATGCTGACGCGCTGCGGGAGAGGGGAGAGCGGCTAGGTGTCCTGGACCGGGTTCATCTGCGCCTAGAACATGTGCCCGATGAGGAGGTGGAGGGCTTTTTCCTGGCCTCCGACGCCTGCCTGCTGCCGTACCGCAGCAACTTTGCCGGTCAGAGCGGGCCGCTCTTGATTGCAGCGGCGCTGGGCCTGCCGGTGCTGGCCTCCAACGTGGGCGTGCTGGCCGAGATGGTGGAGAACTACCGTCTGGGCGCCCTGTTCCCTCCAGAAGACCCGGCGGCGCTGGCCCGCAGCGTGCTGGAATTCGGCGCGGCGGCACCTGCCCCCGACACCTCCCGCTTTCAGCAGGACCACACGCCCCAGGCGTTTGCCGAGGCTGTGCTGCGCAGTTACCGGGGCGAGGTGCAGCGCTAGAGGTTGAGTCGCTCTGTACCGGACATCTTGCCTTTAAATTCTGTCTGGCATGGGAAATGGAGTCCTCAGCAGCTTGA
>NZ_BMOL01000041.1 GCF_014647055.1 Deinococcus aerolatus
CGACCCTTAACACGTTCAGGGATTTCCCGTCCAGCACAACCTCAACTCGAAGATGTCCGGTACAGAGAGATGTCAGTTAAGCAGTCCTGTGCGCTATGCAGGAAGTGGGGCTGGCCGGTCTGGTGGTGGGCGTGCAGCGGGGTCAGGTTAATGCCGACCAGCCCGTGTGTCAGGGCGAAGTCCATCGGGGCGGCAGCCTGTTGCGCGAAGGTTTGATCTTTCAGGGCCAGGGCGGCGATGAAGTTCAGCAGGGTGAGGCCGCTGCTGCCGAAGTGCAGGCTGCGCGAATGCCGCTGCGTGGCGGCGTACTGCTCCATGGGCGCCGCATCAAGGTCACTCACCAGAGTCTTCGGCAGTGGAAATGGAACATCGAGTGTGCACCGTTCCTGACGGGGGTGCGTCAGGGTCCGCGGATCAAAGCATGGGCTGTGGAGGGCCGCGGACAAGTTCAGAGCCGGAATCGACATCCTCTTACAGGAACTCAGGACACCGACGCAGCGCCGTCAGGAGGACACGGGCGCTTCGTGCGGTGTCTCGAACACGATGACATCGCGGACGGGCATCTCTTCCGGAATGTCCCCCGCGCCGTCCCTGGACCTGTCCCCGTCGCGCCCGGCGGTGAGCACAACATTGCGGAGGTCGCGGAGGAGCGTGAGCACCGTATGCGCGGCGCCGGAAAGGTCGCTGAGTTGCCCCGCGCTGAGCTTCGTGAGGTCGATCTTGTCGGCGTCCTTCTTGAACACGATGCCCATGATGTAGTTCGCCCGCTCCCGGGTCAGGGCGCGCATGCAGATTCCCTTGCCGTCGTACAGCGGCTCACCCGTGGTGACCGAATAGGTGTGACCGGTCTCGGTGGTTAGGGTGAAGCCTTCGAGAGCAGCCACACGGTTGATCTTCCACGGCTTGCCCTGGCGCTCGATGCAGACCATACCACCGACGTGGTAGCCAGCGATCTCATCTAGGTTGTCAATGACGTCAAGGATGTGCATCTTCTCCTGGGGGCTCATGGGCATGATGGCAGTGTATGCAAGTTCATTTGCAGAGGACTGACAGCCGGGAATCTAATTGGGTGGCATCCCACACTGTTGTGCTAGGTTGTCTATCCATGCTGGCGGTCTCCGGGTAAGGTTTCTGTCAGCGCTGCGGGCGCACTCTGGGTCAGCTCTCGGCCGGATGTCCGGCTCCCAAGAGCTTCAAGGCAACGTTGACGCTCACCTTCCGTTCGGGCACCTGAGGTGAGTCGAGTTTGTGGTGCGACCGACCTTGAATAATGGTGTGCTCTGGCACGCCGTTTCCCAGGTGCAGGTCTCACGTATTCAGGACGCCCCTGGAGTGCTGTGAAGTCACCGCTGTTCCTTACCGCCATGCTCCGCCTCGGGACGTCTGCTGCGCCTATCCTGGCAGTGGCAGCTCTGCTGTTCGGGACGGCCGTACACGCCCAGGGGAGCCCATTAATGCGCCAGCTGCCGTTACCGGCGAGCGGTGAGGTCACCACGGTCCTGGCCCTGGGGCCGGCCTATGACGGTCAGGCGCTGCACTTCAAGCTGCTCGGCTGGCGGGCCATGAAGGGCGCCACCGGCGAGGGCACCCCACCAGGCTGGCGGGTGACCTACCCGTCGGCGCTCGCGGCGGGTGGGGAGGCGATCCTTCCGCTCTCGGTCGCGGGCCCCAGCGGCGCGGTGGCGCGCGACCTGACCCTGATCTTTCAGGTGGACGGGCAGCCCGGGACAACCATCGAGGTGCTGGTCTCCTGGCCGCGCGTTGCGCGACTGGAAGCGCGCGCTCTCCCTGAACTCCGTACCTTGCCGGGCGCACCCCTGCAGGTACCGCTGGTGATCCGGAACACCGGCAACGTCGCGGCGCTCGCGAGTGTGACGGCCCAGGGCGCCGACATCAAGGCCCTGCCGGTCAGCGTGCCACCGGGCGGAGAGGCCACCCTGACGCTGCTGGTTCCCTCCGTGGACAGCGAGCGACAGGTGAGGCTCACGGTGAGCGGCGGTATGAAAGACGTCGTGATGCACGTACGGCTGCTCGGTTCCAGACCGCGCGGAGCGGGCTTTGGCCTGACCGTGCGCGCTGGAGCCACGGTGAGCGCCGGCGACGGGCAGGCTCATCTCGATGCCGGTGTGCTGTCCATCGAGGGGCTGCTCAGCCCGGTCACGTCGCTGCGGGCCTCCATCGCGCGCACAGGCAGTGAAGTCAAGCCGACGCTCTCTATCGCCCACCGCAATACTCGAGTGGACTATGGCGGAGCGCCCACGGCCAACGTCGCGGGCAGCGTGGGCACCGGCCTGTACCTCAGCCAGGAGTTCGGCCCCTATGGCCCGATACGCAGGGTGCAGGTGGCCGCTGCACTCCCGCAGGACAACGGCACGACCGCGGCACGGGTCGGCCTGGGTGTGTCCAGCCAGTTCGGCGCGGCCACAGTGCAGGCCAGGGCGAGCGTCAGCGTGCACGGCGACGACCCGGCCGTGGCCGTTGAGGGCAGCGCCGGACACGTGAGTGCCGCGGTGCAGGTCACGCCCCAGCGTGATACCCGCTGGGGCGTGACGGCCGGATACGTGACGCCGCACCTCAGCCTCAGGGCGGGCGCTCAGCAGCGGGAGGTAGGGCTCGACGGATGGGGGGAGGCGAGGGGTGACGTCACGCTCGGCGGCACGCCCACCCGCTTCGGTGTCCGCGCGGACGTCCGGGACAGCGCCTGGAACAGCGTGACGCTCAGCGCCCAGACCGACCACTTGCGGCTGTCCATGCGGGCAGGCGCGGATGCCAGCCAGTGGCTCGACGCCCGCAGCACCTTCAGCGTGGGGGCCATCCGCTCGCAGCTCGGCGGCAGCGTCACCCTCGATCACTGGGCCTTCAGGAGTGCCCAGGCCGACGTCAAGATGAAGACCACCGTCCGCAGCGCACAGCTCGAGGCGGCCGCGAATGCGCAGTTCACCCCGGCGGGCCTGAGCGGCGTCAACTACACCGCGGCCGTCAGCGCGCCAGGCGGGCCGGCCGACCTGAAGCTGAGCGCCGCGGGCACCAGCGCCGGCGCTCTCGATCTCGGGATCGCCGCGGTCTTTCACGGCACGCTCCCCAGCGGTCAGTGGAAGGTCGAGCCCAACCTCGTGGTGCTGGGCGTGCTCGCGGCACCCAGGACCACCGCGGGCGTGACCGCCTCTTACGACACCTACTCCGGCTGGCATGGCCTGGTCGGTATCAGTGCCCCTCTCAGCGGCCCCGGCAGCGTCCGGGTCAGGGCCGGGCTCTCGTACCAGCTCTTCGTGCCCACCGGCGAGGCGCTCGCCGAGCAGCTCGCCGGCCCCGATCCCACCCGCCGCACGGTGCGCGTGATCCTGCAGGAAGATGGCCGCGCCATTCCTCTGGCCGGCGCGCGGGTGAAGGGCTGCGGCCAGGACGCGACGACCGACGCGCAGGGCATGGCGACGCTGCGCGGCTTCCGGGGCAGCTGCCCAGTGAGCCTCGACGCGGGCAGCCTGCCGGATGGAACGACAGCCGCCATAGCGCGCATGGACGTGGCTCCGGGCGCGGATCAGACCATGGCGGTGCTGCCCCTAGGACAGCTGCGTGGGCAGGTGACCTACGTGGATCCGCAGAGCGGCGAGGTCGTCGCGGACGGCCCCGAGCGCCAGGTCACTGTGACCGTCAGCGGCCCGGTGCAGACCTTTACCCGCGCGCAGCTGCCGGGCGGCCACTTCGAACTGCCGCCCCTGCCCGCGGGAACCTATCAGCTCTCGGTCGAGGACCGCCCGCCGGTGACGGTGACCCTGACGCGCGCCGGCGCGACCGTGCAGCTCCAGGTGCCCGGCGCACCACGGGTCGTGCTGGATCCCAGCAAGGTCACGCCGCCAGTGCGGCTGGCGTGGACGTCGCCCCTGGTGACCGCGGGCACCGCGGCAGGCTTGCAGGTGTCCTCGCCGGCACAGATTACCAAGGTGACGGTCAGCGTGCTGGGGGTGCAGACCACCATCCCGGCCCCCTCGGATCAGAGCGCGCCGTGGCCCGTCGGCGTGCCCACGCCCGCCACCGTGGACGGCCTGCAAAACGTGACCGTCGAGGTGCACTTCGCCGATGGCAGTGTGGCCCACCGCACCCTCCAGCTGGTGGTGACCCCGCCGTGATGTGAGCCACAGAAGCCACGCCGGATGGGACAGGCCCGGCGCGGCCGCCGCCCGACCTCTCCTGTCGTCGCGCCCTCAACCCACACACCTGTAGCACTTTCTCCTTCCCCTCTTGCTGCGGCCATGCCGCCAAGGAGTTCCCAATGACCAAGTACCTGATCACCCTTGCCCTGTTGGCCTGCGCCAGCAATGCCCTCGCCGACCTGAACGTCAGCGGTCCTCGTGACCTGAACCTCAAACCGGGTGAGGCCCGCAGCGTGGACTACCTGCTCACCAACACCGGCGACGCGCCCGTGAGGGCCACCGTCTTCTTCAACGACTACATCCAGGGCCCCGACGGATCGCTGTCGCATGTACCGGCCCGCAGCCTGCCGCAGAGCCTCTTCCGGGTCGCCAGCTTCCCGAACCGCGATTACCTGATTCCGGCCAAGAGCAGCGTGGTGGTTCCGCTCAAGGTGCAGGTGCCCGCGGAAGCCCTCGGCGGGTACTGGGGGGTCATCGGCGTGGACTCCGAGGCGGCAGCCGCCAGCGGGGCCAAGAACAGCGTGGGCATCCGGGTACGCTACGCGATGGTGACCGCCCTGACGGTGGACGGGCGCAGCAAGCACGCGCTGAGCATTCAGAACCTCGTGAGCGGCAAGGACAAGGCCGGCAAGCCCACCCTGAACCTGACGGTCGCCAACGACGGCAACACCTACGAGCGCTACGACCTGAAGGTCGTGTTCCAGGTTCCCGGTGGAAAGCCAGTGGAGGTCACGAAGCCGATGGTGATCCTGCCAGGCGTGACCATTGACCTCGCGCTGGACGTGCCGAGCACGCTGCCAGCGGGCACCTACGCGGTTTTCGCAGTGGCGACAGCGGCCACTGGCGAGCGCGGTGAAGCGGTGGGATCGCTGACCGTCCCGGCGGCCACAAAGCCGTGACGCAAACAGTGCAATATAAAGATGAGCAATTGCTTTGAAAGTGATTAAATCGTAAGAATAGCTACGCTAAGCTCTGTTTACCGATTGGGCAACACCCAGCGGGTTGGAAGGCAAAGAAGTTCGTTCTGTATTCGGGCACCTGGAACGAATGGAGCTAGTGGTGCGACCGGTCTGGCCTTGATTCTTTCCCGCAGTCTTTGCAGATGTACAGCCGCCTGAGGCTCACCATCAGCAAGTTCTGTGCGCGGACGGGCATCGTCCAGCAAAACTCTAAGCGCGGACTTCTCGCACCATGCGGAGGTCCCCCCGTTCACTCAGGAGAACCACCATGACCCACAGCAAGAAGTTCGTTACCGCCATCGTTGCCCTCGCCCTCAGCTCCAGCGCGTTCGCCGTCACTAGCTCCCCGACGGACTCCTTCACCGCCGGTGCCAGCGCTCCTACTCCTACTGTCAGCGTCTTTGTGATGAGCGACGGAGACACGGAGATGACAACAACCTACACGATCGGCCAGGCCAACAGCGATGACTACACGTACCCGACCGAGGCATTCGCCATCAAATTCGCGTATGACAACGCCACCAACCTGGGCCTGAGCATCGCGTCGTCCACGCTAGTGGACGGCTGGAGCCTGGCGTACAAGTACACCTCTTACACCGCAGGTGCAGCCAACATTAACGTTGGCACCAACCTGTCGTTGGGCGCAATCGGCGGCATGGTTGCGGCCAACGGTAACAGCTCTACCGGAACGTATGCGTCAGCAGTCGCTGCCTCTACATCAGCCTTCGCTAAAGTTGACGCCGATTTCACCAACGCCACCATGTTCAAGATTGGTGCGAAGTCCACTAACACCACTACTAGCACCTTGAGCGCCACCGTCACCATCACTGCCACCGTTAACTAACCCCAACTCAGGGAAGTCGGGAGAAGGTGCCTTCGCGCCCTCTCCCGACTTCGTATTCACCTAAGGTGATCCCATGAAGCTCAGTGCGTTCATGACCCTGCTGGGCCTGAGTCTGCTCTCCTCTGCGGCGCGGGCGCAGACAGTAAGCGTCCAGATCATGACCGACGCCCCCAGCCCGTCCCCCTTCATCTCAGACTACCCGCTCGGGCAGACCAGCCTCAGCGCAGATGTCTACGGCCCGACGTTCCTGATCTCGGTGACGCACGACCTCACCGCCCCGGCCGCGCTGTCCTTCTCTCTGTCCGGCGGTCAGCCCGATTACACCCTGTTCTGGACCGTGGTGGGCAGTGGAACCAACCATAGTTTCGGGGTCAAGCTTGGTGCGGACGTGACCGGTGTGACGGGTTCTGCGAGCAACGTCTACTACCGCGACGACGGCACCCTGCAACTGCTGCCCACAAACGCCACCCGCTATCGCATCGGCGTGCGCGCTAGCCCCACTGTCACCGCTGACCTGAACACCCAGGTGACCCTGACCCTCACCACCAACTGAACGTCAGGACTCCATGATTCACCCCAGACCGCTCACTGCCGACACTGTGGCATCCGCAGGGAGGGCCAGCGGGACGGTTGTGTTGCCTTCATTGGACTGGGCTACGCTGACCGTCCGTGATCGACGTCAAACCCTACCGCCACCGTTTCAAAGGTGACCATCATCCACCCTGCCCAAAAAGCTGTATCACCGTTTTTCTCTCAGCTATCGTGGAGTGAACCCATAACTCAGGACCAGTGGTCAAGCACTTCTAAGCGGAATGATAGCGGGCGGCGAACTCGGTGGGTGGAACGTAGCCCAGACTCGAATGCAGGCGTTCTCGGTTGTACAGCTCTCCGATGAATCGGTTCAGATGCTGTCGGGCGTCGTCCAGGTTGAGATAATCCTGCAGATTGACCTCCTCGGTCTTCAAGGTTTTGTAGAAGCTCTCCATTCGGGCGTTGTCGTAAGGATTCCCTTTCCTGGACATGCTCGGCGTCATGCCCATGGACCGCAAGCGGTCCACATACGCCCGACTCGCGTATTGGACCCCCTGGTCTGAATGGTGGACCAGCCCCGCTGCTGGACAACGCGCTGCAAGCGCGTTGTCCAGCGCTGTCAGGGGCAAGGCGGCGTCCATGAACCTCGACAAAGACCAGCCCACCACTTCACGGGTAAAGCTGTCCAGCACGCACACCAGGTAAACGAAGCCCTGCTTGACGCGAATGTACGTGAGATCGGCCTGCCAGACCTGGTCAGGTCTGGTCAAAATGAGCTGTGGCAGCAGATTGGCAAATCTTGACTGGTTGTGGGTGGACTCTGTCGTGGGCTGAAAGCGCCGCC
>NZ_BMOL01000042.1 GCF_014647055.1 Deinococcus aerolatus
AAAAAAAGACCGCTCAGGCGCGAAGACCTAAACGGACAGTGGGGACTGTTCTCTAAGGGTACACGCCTGGGTGGGAAGGCGTAAAGGTGTCTAACACATTCCCCCATCATCCATCCGTTACCATTACTCGCCCTGAACTCACTGCCGATACTGTCCTAGACGACATCACCACCCGTTTACCCACCACCGCTAGGGCGATCTTTACTCTTCTGTTCGATACCGCCGTAAGCACCCTCCAGACCCGAGGCCACAGCCAGGGCGTTAGCCAGGTGGTGATTCATCAGCCTGTCGAGATCATGTGCAGGGTGCTGGCGATCAGCCGCGTGACCTTCTACAAACACCTCCGCACCCTCAAGACCTGCGGCCTGGTTGACTCCAGAGGCCACACAGCGGATTGGTACGGCCTAGCACGGAAGACCGGCACCGTGTTTGCCGTCAGCTTTAAGGCAGGCCATAGCGCCCGCCTCCGTTGGTTTGATCTGAAGCACCAATGGCGCAACCTCCAGGCCGATACCGAATCAGGCACCCGCACCGCATGGCGATTCCTTCAGGGTTTACAGTCACACCCTTCAGCCAAGACAGCGGCAAACACAGCCCTAAAAGCATGGGCCGTTAAACCCGGAACCACATCAAAACCCGTTACTAATGACTGTAAACCCACCGCGACGGAGTACGTCTACAGCCTGGATCTGCTGACTGACACGCACCCCACGCGCAGGGCAGAGTCCGTAGATCGGTACGCCAAGGCGCTGGCTGCTGGTTATGGCGATCACACCAACCTGAACTTTTGGCGTTGGTTGCTATGGCGATCCATCGAGGGCGATCAGATCGGCCAGAACACCCTGTATCAGCTTCAGAACGCGCTGACCCGGCTCAAAGCGGACATCGAGGAGTGGAAAGGGCTAAAGTCTCCTGGTGCGCTGCTAGTCCACCGGCTGAAGGTAGCAGGGATCTGGGACTCACTATCGCGTACTTAAGCCATAACCTGATCCGTCGAATAAGAGCGTAGATCTTCACTTAAAACCAAACTAATAAGTGGTACAAAAATCCTATGGTCATTCACATATTAGATGTATTATTTAGAGAACGCTCAGCACAATTAATTAATAGAAGTAAAGTGTTTCTTATTGGAGGAGAATATTCATTTACAAATCGAAGAGATGTTGAATCTAGAATATTCTGATGGCATACTGTGAAGAATATAGTAAAAATCGGAGATACGATCAGATACAGACATTCAATTACAAAAGAAATGAATGTATCGATAGTTGTCTCTATGGATGATAACGACTACGTTGTTGTAAATAGAGGGTTTCGTGAAAAAGTTTCAAGATGGAATGAAAAAATAGAGGTTAAATCAGAAAATGGTAATTTTATATATACTTTTGAATCTGAGAAACAGCATAGAACTAATAATAAAAAGTTTTTGCCTCTAATTTTCTTAAATCTTGCTAAGTCAATGATTTTCCTATCGGTAATTTATTGGATTATTCAATTCTTCATAAGATATCCGGGATAAAAAAGTTTGAAAGCCAATTCTGGCCTTTTATGATCATAATGTGTAATTATCATACTTATTGATATCTGGACGCTGACGGCAAATCTACTTCTATTTGAGAGTAAATTGTTCTTGCCCTGACTCAGAGGCCAGGATAACGAGCTGCACCTGGACGTTCACAAAATGGACGAGTACCTCCTAACCCAGTTCGGCAACACCGTGTCAGAAAACAAGCCCCCGGTAGGGTGCAGGGTCAGGAGTCGCTAGACCTCACCGTACATGGCTGCCCTTCCCCGCTGAGTGGCCGGCTCTCTTGCTTGTTCACCGCTGCGCGGTAGGTAATCAACTTTGTTCCCGCTGGCTGGGCCTCTTGCCTGCTTGCCCCTACGGGGCTGGTAAGGAATTGTTCGGTGGCCCTGCCTGCTGACTGCCCTGGTGCTGGGTTCGTCGCCGCGCTGCGGCAGGTAAGGGAGGGATGCGCCTCTGCTTTTGCGCCTGCCTACCGTCTGTCTTTCTGTCTAGGGGAAGCACCAGAAGAACAACTGACCCGGAGTTTGTCAAGAGCGATTGGCTTACAAGTTTGAAACATCAATAAATGTACGTACTTATGACATATCCAGGAGATTTAGCAAGTGTACGCATGTGGTAATGTTAGTCAATATGGGCAGTATTCCCTACTACGTCCCTTTAATGTAATACATCAACTTGTAGACTTGTTCAACTCTCAGACTTGTTCAACTTGATGAAGTTAACAACTATCATTACTTGGCTTAAATGACAGACTTGATGGAATAAAAGAATATGAATGTTATAGCAACTTCACTTGTTAGTTAACTATTCCGTGAGATGTTACTCGTTACTTGCGTAACTTCATAACACTTCATAGTTAATCGTACTTCCACCAACTGCAGATTCTATCGAATCGTTTAATACACATTCCTGTCAATGATAGCTGTGTGTAATAGAATTATAACAAGACGCGGAGTTGCCATTAAATTCAGCAAAGTAAGATAGGCAAAGCCAATATAACCCCCGACCAATGAAACAGTAAAACAGTATTATCCTAATCTTTAGGTGTCAATGCAGTTACGATGATAGCTGTGTCTAGTGTATTGTTCTATTGATTAGACTGGAGATAAGGACATGCCCCGCAATTGACCATTTAAGTACCTACAAGACGTAGCTAGCGCACATAGGTATATTTACCCACATCCACAACTACTAAGCCTTATATAACCTTATATAGACACGCATCTAAAGATGTCGAAGTCAATACTCTGTCGATGATAGCTGTATTAGTAGACAACACTAGTCCGCATGGTTAGAACCATATAACAGCTATCATAGAGACTACTGTGAATCTACTTTAGTTATCCATATCTATCACAGCTATAATTGAACTAATGTTGACTTGTAGAACTGGGTGCGGTTCACAACGGGAACCAGGAGGTATTCGTGCAACGAATGCCGGAGGAGGGGCATGTCTTACCCGATGAAGATGTGTATTAAATAGAATTACTATATTGATTTATTTATTAACTTTCTTCAAATTTGTAGCTGAATAGATTGTACTTAACTGTGAAGTCTTGTGAGTTATCCGTAGATAACGAGCAAGAAATAACGGAACAGTTATAGCCGGGAAGATTAGTGTTTCAATGTGTATCAACAGTTCCATGTATGGAACTACGAGATGTTTGTGAGCAAACATCGAGAGGAGGTAAGCGAAATAAGGTTGACAGTTAAAGTCTGTGACTGTGGCAAGTAGATAGAAGTTGACATGTAAGCGTATATCGAACACTAACCATCTTTTGAGTTAGTGAGAGATTAGCGTTACGGGCAGGGTTAACACTAAAGCTGGTGAATGATAGTGTTGCAAATCTTCAAAGTATCAAAGTTTATCAATTTGCTAAAGCTAGTGCGGATGCCGGATGAAATGAGGCTCTGTAAACCACCGTACAGGCCAGTAGACTGTTCTGAAGGGTAAAGTACCCTGGTAAATCTCCTCTAGAAGTCTATACAGGATAATTCATTTAAGGCACTAATTAGACCATCTAGTTTGAAAGTTAATACATTTAACCCAATACCGGGCTTATTTGGACGCATTACAAGTTGTTTACTTAATAAGGCTTCGACAGTGAATACATTGATATAACTACTGTCCATAAATAGTGCTGTATTGCTGGACCCTGTATGCCAACCGCCCATCTGCTCCGTTTCTCTTTTATCAAATCTATAGGTTATTGAGTACTCTTCGCCTTTTTCATACCCTTCATCTGGGTGATATACAAATACACTAACACCCTCGATACCACACTTCCATACCAGGCCGCCTGTACCCTCTACTGCACTAGTCGCAATGAAACTACGGTTAGAATCGTCCAACGGATCTATAACTTCTCTATATAAGAAGTTGCCTATAGCGACATCGGCGGCCAATGTAGTTTGAATCGATAGTGAACTCAGCACCAAGAGAGAGGTCAAGAACTTTTTCACACTGGGTATCGTACAGAGTTCGCCTTCACGCGGCACGCAGATTTGAAAGTAGTCCCAATCGTACTCAACTTTTGCATCTAACTGGCGTTAGGTGAAAATGTTGCGGACGGTTTAGCAGCGGTATAACGGCGTTATGCGGTAGCTATAGCAAACACTCAACATCAGTTTAGTGTAAGTTCTTGGCATGACCAAAAAGCATGTCGGTGGTAGAGGCAGGAAGGCCAGCAACAAACACCAGACCTTCAGTATCAGCTTGCCTCCACACCTAAAGGACGCCTTGGACGCTGCTGTGACTGAAGAGGTCAGCCGGTCTGAAGTGGTGGCTGGACTCATCGAGGCCCATCTACTGAAGCAACCACCAGTGAGGCCAGCACCAGCAGCTAAGCCACCAGCACCGGCTAGGGCAGCAGCACCGCAGAAGAGACCAGCGAAGCCACCAGCTACTAACCTCCCTGCTGCTGTGACCGTGATAGCGCAGCAGGTAAGCCGAGGTCTGAAGTGGAAGCCAGAGAAGTACGCCGCTGCTGAGAAGTTGCTGGCTGAGGGTTACACCATCACCAGGAAGCCGGATAGCGCCGACTACACCACCGAGAAGGGCAGTCTAGTCTCATGGCGCACCGTCCAGGCGCTGCTCAAGTTGGGTGTGGTGGTATCGCTTGATTGGCCAGCTGGGAAATAATTGAACATGACTAATTAGATCTATATAGAAAGATCTGACGTCCTTATATTCATAGGAGTTTACTCTGATGATTAGCTTGAGGATTTTTGGGATTTACAAAGCTATCTTCGCCATGCTTGGAATAATAATAGAAGACACTTTTTTCAGCAATAGAATAGCACTTGTCTGTCATTTCAGCTTCGTCCCATTCTTTTTCTCTGAAATAAAACGTTCCTCTGTCAAATATTCCTTTTAATCCAGTGTTATGTAAATGCTCGTGATTTAATTTACCAAACATTGCTATTGTGGTAACTCTATCGAGAATTGTAGATCCATCTTCAAAGTCACATCCATCTCCGAAACATACAAACGGAAAGATAGATTCGCCCATTAAGGCTGTACGAAAGCCAATAACGTTCTTCCCCAGTCTTTCTATGGCATTTCCTTTTGCCTGCTTTGTTTTTCCTTCAGCCGCCCGGAGATTGTTTGTTCCTTGATTCTTTTTCTCGGCAATTAGAATAGGATAGGCTTTATCTTCTGTATCTAATATGGAAAGTATTCCACCATCAGGACGCATCGAAGATCGCTCGTGGTAATAATGGAACTCAGCTTCCGGAAACCTCTCACGCAGATTGGAGACTACAGTAGAGAGAAACCATTGGGTTTCTAATTTCAATCTTATTCCAGGGAATTTCTCCTCAAGCATTCTAGATACATTCGCTAAAGCTAGAACAAGCGCTTTCTCTTGCCTCGAAGAGGTTTGGTTTATTACAGTTCCGAGTCTCTGCAGTCTAAGATCTTCTTTCTTCGCCATTTTAAATCCTTTTTAGTAAGAATAAGAACTCAGTGACGTGTATATTCCTATCTTTTAAGTTTCTACTACCCCTGAATGTATTATAGGGCATCTCTAGTGCCGTAACACTGCCATGTTTCTGAAGTTCTTCAATAAAACTATCGTATTTAATAAAGCCTTCGGAATTATATGAAATTAACACATACTTTGCCCTGCAACGATCTACTAGATCGAATAAAGCGGATTCAGCTTCTTTTCTCTGATTGTAACGTGAGCGATTCCAGTCTATTGGTATACCTGATACTCTACTAATTTCATCTGGTTGTTGGTAAGAACAGAGCAAATTAAGCATAAAGTAGTTCGATCCGTAAGGATGCTGATTATAAGGAGGATCCAGATATGCGATATCAACTTCATCAATGTCATCAACTATAACATTGACATCTTTCTGATAGACAGTAAATTCACTTTCAAATCTTGATAGGATGGGTGATGTGATCTTTATCTCCCCTTTTATTCTAGTCAAAGCATTTTTCGCATCGCCGCCATACTGCCCTATGCCATTCTTAGATTTGTAAAATCCTTTGAACACCCCCGAAGTGTTGGTATGTATAGACGCTCCTGCCATCAGTGGGGCTAAAAAGAAATGCTGAATATCTTTGGGTAATTCGTTGATGACTCGACAAGCAGTATCAAGATACATTGCATTGCGACGAGTATAGAATACTCTATCATCCTCGGTAATTTGAGACTCATCTTTTGGGGCATACAACTTTGTTATAAAACCAGATTCTAAATTATCTTGTATCTGATAATCTAATTTACCGGCTAAATCACTTAGATAATCAATATCAACATCGCTAATATTAGTTAAGTAGCAAGAATTGGTTACATAGCTATACATTTCTAAATCATTGGAGATAATATGGCTAGAAAATTGCTTTGCATAACGCGAGACTATTCCGCTCCCTGAAAATAAATCTAGAAATCTAATCTTATCCTTGTTTAATTCCTGCCTGACCTGATTAATTCCCTTACCAATAAATGGAAGGAGAGAACGTTTATTGCCAATATACGTGATGATTTGTCTTTCTAAGAATCGTGGATCCTCTTCTATCTCCATGCTGAACAGAGATGGCTGAGTGATAGTAGTCATGTTTAGCCTCTATTGCTTCATACTGAATACGAAAGGTCCGGTTGCGAAATTGATTTGATAGAATAAATACTCATTCAGCGATCAATATTATAGTTATTTCGAGTATAATGTAGTTTTTAGGGATTTCCGGTTGATGCATCAGACATGAGTAATAGATGGTGGTCACATGGTCTGTCGATGATAAGCATCGTCAGACAAATATAGCGTCTGAGACAGCGTCAGCCCTTCGCCGGAGCTTCTACTCTGATTCGCAAGTCACCCCTGGCCCTAGAACCTGATAATTTTAAGGCACAAAAAAAGACCGCTCAGGCGCGAAGACCTAAACGGACAGTGGGGACTGTTCTCTAAGGGTACACGCCTGGGTGGGAAGGCGTAAAGGTGTCTAACACATTCCCCCATCATCCATCCGTTACCATTACTCGCCC
>NZ_BMOL01000043.1 GCF_014647055.1 Deinococcus aerolatus
TCAAGCTGCTGAGGACTCCATTTCCCATGCCAGACAGAATTTAAAGGCAAGATGTCCGGTACAGAGCTGACATCTTTGTGTGTTGAGCAGAGCTGTGGGAAGCTGTGCTTGTCACTCCCCCTCGGGCTGTCAATCCTGTTGACATCTTTGACCTTCCCAGGTCGGACTGCAAATTCTGGCCGGCTCGAGGCCCTTCGATCAGGCGCAACAGTCTCTGAGGCCATTCAAAGCCTGCACACAAAATCCCGCCGAGCGAACTGGGCTGTGATCACCTCTCCCTTTTCAGGAGGTTTGTATGGTTGTGCCCGGCATCGATATTGGAAAAAGCGAGCTGTACGCCAAGGAACGGCGCGTGCCTTTGTCCGAAACGGCCCGCAGTGCCCTGACGCGCTGGCTGCGGCTGCGGCGGATGTCCGGCAACCCAGTCAGCCCGTAGGTGTGGTCTCCCCTGTCGGGCAAACGATACGGTCAGCAGATGCAGGCACGCAGCATCGGGGCCATGCTGGACGCCGCCGCCCGCCGCGCGGGCCTGGATGTGGCGAAGGTCAGCCCACACAAGCTGCGCCACACCTTCGCGACGGCGCTGATCGAGTCGGGGCGGTCACTCGACGAGATCCGGGTGCTGCTGGGCCATGAGTCCATTCAGACCACGACGATCTACGCCCACACGTCCAGTGCGCGTGTTGCAGCTGCGGCCGCCCCGCTGCCGGATGTGGTGGGCCTGTCTGTCCGAGGGCACCAGCCAACAGCCAGATGGCACGTTGATCCGTCTCCAGGAGTCAGGGGTCCCAGGGGGCGGGAGATACCGTTCGACTGGCTGTAAGGTGAGGGATGGCGTTCGATATCCACCAATCCCTCTTTGATCCTCACGGCGAGCTGGATGATGATGCCCGCGTCGCGTACCAGGATGCCCTCATCGAGCAATTCCACGCCTCACCCGAAGGGCAGGCCCACTTCCAGGAAAACGACACTCCGGGCAGCTGGACGAACGTCTTCCTCACCTACGCCGTCACGCACGGCGGCGTCACGCCGGCGAAGATGACTGTGGCGGACCTCGACGAGGTCCTGCTGAATATCTTCCCGCGTCAGGTCTCCACCACACCCGACAGTGCCCCGGAGATCGTCGCCGAGTTGCAGGCCCTCTGGTACTTCCTCGGCCGCGAGTACGCGTTGCCTCAGGCACCCGAGATTCTCGAGTCCCTGGGCGACGGGGCGGCCGAGTCGCTTGCCCAGGAACTGGGCAACCCCAAAAACTTTGGACCGGCCAAAAGCATGATGATGCTCGGCGCAGAGCGCGGCTTCGACATGACCAGTGAAGCGGGCATCCGCAGCTGGATGCAGACCTACAATGCCGAGCTCGCTCAGGGAAGAGGAATTCCGATTCCCCTCCGCGGGGAACGTACCGCCGCCGCAAAGAAAGCCCACGCCAAGATGCGGCGCAACATGGCCAAGGCCAGCCGCAAAAAGAACCGGAAAAAGTAGGCGCTGCAAACAGAGGTTGATCGGTGGTCAGGGTCAGAATGAGGTGGTCAGGTCTCGAGACTTAAGGTTGGCGGCCAAGGCGGTTGGTCCAGTTGCGTCATACGCTCCGTTTTTAAATTTATACCTCTTGTGTTCTATGACACTGAAGGTATACTGAGGCGTGCCGTGGGAGATCATTCTGCTTTCAGAAGTAACGGAGTGGTACCAGGGTTTGGATGAACCCACCGCCAACCTAGTCACGGCAGCCGTCGACCTGCTGGCCGAGTCCGGCCCGTCCCTGGGGCGCCCCCTGATGGACACCCTGCGCGGCTCTTCACTGGCCCATCTCAAGGAACTGCGCCCTGGTTCAGTGGGCCGCAGCGAGATGCGCATCCTGTTCGCTTTCGATCCCCGGCGGCAGGCCATCCTGCTGACCGCCGGCGACAAGGCCGAGCGCTGAAAGCAGTGGTACGTCCAGCACATCCCTGTGGCTGAGCAGCGCTATGGGCGCTGGCTGGCTGGTGACTACGACGAGGAGGAAACATGAAAGCCCAGAACTGGAAAGCTGTGCGCGCTGGGGCGGTGGCCGACGGACGCGTGAACGAGAAGCGCGTGGCAGAGCTGAAGGGTAAGGCGCTGGCCCAGGTGCGCGCCCACCGCCTAGCGGAGGTCCGGAGCGCCACCGGCCTGAACCAGGAGGAACTATCACGGCGGCTGGGTATCTCCCAGTCACGGGTCTCGCGCATCGAGCGCGGAGACCTGGAGAAGACCGAGCTGGCCACCCTGCGCGCCTTTGTGCGGGCGCTGGGCGGCGACATCGAGGTCACCGTCAAGCTGGGGGAGGAACGCTTCCTGATCGGCTGACCGTACGGCGCTGACTGCTGAGTGTCAGGCGGAGGAACGCTGCTCTCGGCACGTGAGCATGTGGGTGCCACGGGCGAGTTATCCGGTGGACGATGCCTGATCAGTGATGTCATCACCTGTGTGGCCTGCTGCGAGGGCACCAGCCCAGCGCGGCTCCCATGAGTCCATGCCCCTGTGCCTACCCCTGCCGTCGCCTACTACCGGGTCTCCACCGCCAAACAAGAGCCCAGCAAGCCGCCGTCCTCGCCTACGCCCGCAGCAAAGACCTGGCGCTCGCGCTTGAGTTCACTGAAGTTAAAACCGGAACCCGCAAACGCCGGCGCCCTCAACGTGAAACCGCCCTCGAACAGACCCGCCGCGTCGGTGGCGTCCTCCTGATCGCCAAGCTGGACCGGCTGGCCCGCAACGTCGCCGTCGTTGCCACCCTGATGGAGTCCGGCGTCCGTTTCGTCGCTGTCGATATGCCTGAGGCCGACAACCTCACGATCCATGTGATGGCCGCCGTCGCAGAAAGAGAGGCTCAACTGATCTCAGCCCGGACCAAAGCGGCTTTGGCGGCGAGGAAAGCTCGGGGGCTCAAGCTTGGCAAACCGGAGAACCTCACCCCCGAAGCCCGGCAGGCTGGAGCGGCGGCATCCAGGGCCAGGGCCATCTCAGACATGCGGACCGTTGCGGCGTACGCGGGTGCGCTGCGCAGCCAGGGCCTCAGTCTCCAGGCCACGGCCGCCCAGCTCGAGGCCCACGGCTTCAAGACCCGTAAGGGGCGGCCGTGGAGCGCTGCACAAGTTAAACGGGTGCTGGACAGGCAAAACACTGTTCTGGAATTGCCTCGAAAATGTGGAAGCGAAGTTGAGCAGCGGCCGCTGCTCCCAGTTACAAGCAACCGCCGCACGCAGCAGGCGCTTCGGCAGCGTGCACAAGCATGGTGTTGACCAGCACTGCCGTGAATACCTTGCCCCTTCCCGTAGTACGGCCTTTGGTGTTCAATCGCGCCATGGTGACCCGTGGGGTCGAGCAATTGTCTCACAGCAGACGCACTTGGCTCTTGGATGGACGTTCAACAGTCTTTACATGGGCGGATCACGCCGCCGCAACTGGCGCAGATAGCCGTCAGTCAGGCTGGCGGAGGTACGATAAGGGCTTGACCATGCACCACACTTCCCGTCCCCTGTCGCCCCACGAACATCTCCGTCAGCTCCACCACGTCTATGGACCGCTGAGTCCCGCGTTTGTCGCTGAAGAACTGCACGGCACCCTGGAAGAGGCCGAACATTACCTCTACGGCCCCTACGCCGCCGGGTACTGCTAGGTCAGCCTGGCGGATCTGGCCTTCCTGTCGGCCATGAATGTGGCTGCATTGAAGCGCTGGGTGCGGCGGCATCACCTCCAGACAGCCTCCCTACAGGGTCAGGGGCGCACTGCGCCCCTCTACCTCTATCTGGATGATCCCCGCTCCTTGCTGTCCTTGGCGCCAGGCACCCAGGAGGCGACGGCAGAGGCGCTGCCCCGTGTGAAAGGAGAAGACCTGGGACCTGCCTCCATCCCGAGCCCGGTCACCCACACAGCTCTGGTGGATGTGGACTGGCAGTTGGCGCGGCAGGCCGCCTGGCCCATGACGGTGGAACGCCTGGCCGAAGCGGTCTACAGCTCCCGTTCTCTGCAAGCCCAGCAGCAGACCCGCAAAATCCTGCGGCGCTGGGAATCCCAGGGGAGAATCGTCTGCTTTGCCCGGGGCCTGTATGACCTGGTGCGCCCGTCCCTGGTGCTGGACCAGGAACGTTATGGAAAGAGTGTGTTGCCCAGAGAGGACCTCCAGAAGCTGCGCACCCACCATCCGGAGCTGGCCCACTGGGCTGGTGGGCCCCTGGCAGCGGCCTGGCGGGCCTACAGCCGTTTCTACGCGAACACCCTGCTGCCTGTGGCGGACCGTGGGGAGCCCACACTGCTGGAATACCTGATGGTGCGGCAGTTGAATCCAGAGTGGGTGCCGGGCGAGGTGGACGCCCGGTATGAGGAGCTCTGCCGGGACGCGGCGTTCTACCGTCTGTTGCCTGCGGCGCCCCAGCGGGCGCTGGAGACGCTTCCGCCTGTGCTGACGGTGGAGAATGTTGAGGCAGGCCTGATCGACTTCACAGCGGCCGCCGAGGCGACGCGGCTGAAGATGCAGCGCAAAGGCAGCAAGGGGCAGACCTCAGGCAGGGGCCGGAGAACAGCCGCCGCTACAGGTGTGCAGGAAAGGGTGTAGATCTGCATCATGGTGGTCCAACGATGTTTGCGTCCAAAAGACGCTTTTCCCCAGGTTCAACTGAGTCAAGGGTCCCCCATTTGGCGTAGAACCGCAAAAGTGTAACGCTGTACTTTTGCAGTCATGTACTCTCAATTCGTTCCTGGGCAGTTTGGGGAGCGGAGGTTTTACTAGGTGTCCGAAAGCACAGAACAGCTCAGTCTCCTGAAGCGACAGGCTTACCTCGTGGCCCTCCCAGCCACGCTGCTCATGGTTCTGCTGACGCTCGCCCTGAACATCAATAGCACGCCCGATCCATTTAATCAGGTGGCCCTTCCCCTCCTGGCCGCTGTCCTGTTGGGACTGAGCGCGGCGCTTTACCTCCGCCTGGTGCCACTGCGCTGGATCGAACACGGATTCTATTCGGTTGTGGCAGTCAGCTTTCTCGCCAAGCTGGGTTCTCTCTCGCTCGGCTCCCCGCTGGGCATCTCAGATGCACAGATCGCCCAGGTTTATATCTGGTCCCCTTTCATCTACCTGCTCAGCTCTCTGATCTACACCGTCCGGCAAGCTCTGCAACGCTCCCTGATGATTTACGGACTTAGTTTGGCCGTGGGGCTGTATACGGTGGCTTTAAGCGGTTTCGAGGGCCTGGGAAATTTCGCTCGCCTGGTGGAGTTCTATCTGGCAAGTGGATTGTGGATGGCGATGCTTTACATTCTGGGCACCCTTAAAACCCGTCTCGCGCGCATGACTACCCGCATGAGTGAAATGGAGCGTATGGCCCACCGTGACGCGCTCACTGGAGTCGGCAACCGCCGTCACATGGAAGTTCGTTTAACACAGCAGCTCGAGCAATTTCAGCGGTACGGCATGGCGTGGGCGGTGATCCTGCTCGACATCGACGATTTCAAGCGGGTGAATGATCTGCATGGACACGAGGTGGGCGACTATGTGCTGCAACAGGTCGCTCAGCTCGTGCAGCACGATCTGCGTGACACGGATCAACTCGCCCGCTGGGGCGGTGAGGAATTTCTGATCGTGGTCCCACAAACCGATCTGTTCCATGTCCAGGCTCTGGCAGAACGGATTCGGTCACTGATCGGTCGATCGCCTTTCAATGGAGTTGGTTCCATTACGGCCAGCTTCGGTGTGGCCGCCTATCGGGACGGCGAAAGCATCCTGACCCTGATGCAGCGGGCTGACGAAGCCCTTTACCGGGCCAAACATGCTGGCAAGAACCAGGTGAAGGTGGCCCGGTTGACCACCGACGCTTTGCTCCTGCCTGAGCTTCATAATCCTTTTCCGGTGCGGACACCCGACCTAGACCCAGAGCTGTGCCAGGAAGTCTCGGACTGGCTGCAAGTCTTTGGCCTCGGTCCCCGGGATGCCCATTCCCGGTATGCGTTCGCCGTGGACTTTGTGGGCCTCGCCGCCGCTTTACATCCTCACGCGTCCAGGGCGGGTCTCCGGCAGACGGCAGACTGGTACAGCTTGATGTTTCTGCATGATGACCGCTGTGATTCCTCGGGCGTCGGCAAAGATCCAGTGCGTTTGCAGGGCCTGACTGAACGCCTGCTGTCCATTTTTCAAGGCAGTCCCCCAAGACCCGACGACGAGCCGTTGGCCCAGGCACTGGGCGATTTGCGTGGACGTCTGCTGTCGTATGGAGGGGCGCACTGGTTACAGGAAGTCACAGAGCAGATGCGAGCCTATGGTAGTGCTCCAGAAATCCCGACAGAAAATGGCCCACCCGTTGAGAGGGTCGGGCACACTGGAGGG
>NZ_BMOL01000044.1 GCF_014647055.1 Deinococcus aerolatus
CCCGGCCTACCGCAAAAATCAGGTGGAACTGCTCGCTCTGCTCGTCCTGGCGTTGATCGGGGCCAAAAACGTTCGCCACGCATCACTGGCCGAGCGTTGCCCGGGCAACGCTCAGACGGCTTCCGTCATTCGCCAGATTGAGCGATTCTTTCACCAGCATCCGCTATGTCCTCTGGATGTTGCCCGTCTGGTTCTGGCGTTGCTCCCCGATGGGAAACGGCGGGACTTCACCCTTGACCGCACGAACTGGAAACTGGGGAAGACCGATGTCAACGCGCTGGTGCTGGCAGTGAACTGGCGAGGTGTGGCCGTGCCACTCCTGTTCGAGTTGTTGCCGCACAGCGGAGGGCAGCGGGACGAGGACCCGGCTGGCCGTGATGGACGAGGCGCTGACGCTGCTGGACTGCTGCGACGTTGCCACGATTTATGCAGACCGGGAATTCATCGGCCAGGCGTGGATCCAGGGCTTGGCTGAGCGAGGGATACCGATCACCGTCCGTCTCCGCGTCGATACCCACATCGAAGACCTGCCAGCGGGCGAGTGGTTGGGTGGCTTGCAACCTGGAAAGCAGGCGATGCTCCTCGAGGGCGTGGAGGTCTATGGACTCCCGATGAATGTGGTGTTGACCCGGACAGATCAGGGGGATACCCCTGATCGTGGCGAGCAACGCCACCGCCGCCAGTCGCATGCTGAAGGGATACCGCAAGCGCTGGAGAATCGAATGTCTGTTCAGGGCGCTCAAAACGAAGGGCTTCCGGTTGGAAAACACCCATATGACGCGTCCCACTCATGTGACGCGACTGCTTTGTTTGCTCACCCTGGCGTATGTCTGGAGCGTCCTGGTCGGCATCGACCAGGACACGGCGCTGAAAAAACATGGACGGCGGGCCTGGAGTGTCGTGACTCTAGGTCTACGGGCGCTCGTTCGGGCGTCTTCCCGTCAGATCGGAACCTCAATGGACGAACTGCTCCACCTGATTCAATTCTGGACGCCGGACCAGACGACGGCTGTGGAAAGTGTCGGGTACTGAGGGGGAGACCCAGTGTTGAGGATTCTCAGGACAAAATTTATCTGGATGTTAAATAAATCCTGTTTAACTCTGACAACCCCTGTCTGATCGACTATTCCTTCAATCTTCATCTTCTGGGAGGGTGGCTTGTCAAGCGTCCTGCCGATGTATAGGGTGGGCCACATCAGCACGGCTCCTTGGGACCATGTCTGATAGAGGCAGTGAAGCGCGGTCCTGTATACGGGCACCTGGGACGCGTGGAGCCAATGGTGCGACCGGCTATCCGTCAATCCGCGACCTGTCGCGGTCACATTCCCGCCTGATTCAGGCAGCGGCGTTCATAACACGCCGGGGAGGCACCGTGAATTCTATCGTTCGGGGTATTAGAGATTTCGGCCTTGATCTCTCTTTGTTGATCCGCGTTGGAGGTGGACAGGCCAGCGCAGACGTTGCGTTCGAAGGCTGCGCTGCTCAGGGCCCGCAACTTCTGGTCCAGAATTCGTGTGATGACAGTGCAGTCCACGATCTGGTCACTGAGGTTCACCGTTTGATGGGGCAAGCTTACCAGGAGTACCGCAATGCGCGGCTGTGTCAATGGACGGCGCAACTTGTCTCGCCTGTCGGAAGTGACGTTCGCCTGAGCGTCTTCGATCAATGGTTGCTCGAAAAGCTGCTGGTTCACTGCCCTCATTTTCAACTGGGCTGGACGCCGCTGCAAGACCATCCTGCTGCCTTCCGACTGAGGCGTGATGTCGGCAGCCTCTGGATTCAGGTCATGCCAGCGGACCGCAGCGGAATATGCTGCACAAGTGTGGTGCCGGTGAGTGATGTCCATAGCATGACCAACGCCGTGCGCGGTTTTCTTGACCAAGTTATCGTGGCCAGCGTCCTGGCAGAGGCGGCAGATTAACATGGCCTACCGTTCCAGATTTGCACTGTTGACTTTGGGTTGCCTGATTCTGGGGGCCTGCGGCACCCTCCCACCCTCTCCCTCCCAGGCGATTTCACGTCCTCACGGCACGCTGAGTGCTGCTGGCCTGCAGAGTCAGACAGCGACTGACCGCACCTTGCTCGTCGATCATGCTGGCTTCAAGCCAGGTGGTGCCAGGTGGTGGGCCGAAGGAGCCAGATGGTGGGCTGAAGGAGCCAGATGGTGGGCCGAAGGAGCCAGGTGGTGGGCTGAAGGAGCCAGGTGGTGGGCTGAAGGGGTCTTTGAACCTATGCCTGCCAATTCGGAGGTGCTGCGCACCGTCAAGATTGATGTGGCTCAAGCCAGGGCACCTGGGATGGGCCGGGGCGTGGTGGTGGCCGTGATCGACTCTGGAATCGATCTGGACCACCCGATGCTCAGAGGTGCGCTGCTGCCGGGCCGCGACTTCGTGGACAAAGACCTCGATCCATCCGAAGAAGGCACCGATGGCGACGCCGCGTACGGGCACGGAACGGCGGTGGCCGGCATTCTTCGTCAGGTGGCACCTGAGGCCAAACTTCTGCCCCTGCGGGTGCTGAGTCCTAATGGCTCTGGAGACGCAGACAGCGTGGCCGAGGCCATTCGCTTTGCCGTCAATCAGGGCGCACACATCATCCATCTGAGCATCGCTGCTTCGGTGTCCAACAAGGGGGTGCGCGCCGCGCTGCAATTTGCGGTCTCCAGGGGTGTTCTGGTGGTGGCCGCCTGCGGCAATGACGGCAGCGCCAACCCCGAGGCGCCGGCCAATGCGCTGGACGGTAAAAACCCTCTGGGACAGTTTGGTGTTTCCGTCAGCGCCGTCAATGTCGACGGAACTTTTCCCAGCTGGAGTACGCGTGGCGGTGAAGTGCTGGCCCCAGGAGTGGCGCTTCAGAGCGCCTATCCTCAGGGCCAGACGGTCAGCGCGACGGGCTCCTCGTTCGCGGCGCCGTTGGCCACCGGCGCACTTGCCCTGGCCCTGGCCGAAGGCAAGGACCCTGCCGTGCTGGCCGCCCGATTGACCTCAGGGGCTATGCTGGACGCCTCCCAGTTGCTTCAGTAACTTCTTTGTCTGTCGCGCTGGGTCTCCCACGTGGAGCAAGGAGCCCAGGGTGAACGATCCAGCACATCATCTCGACGTTCTGCTCGGCCAGGCCCGTGAGCTGCGAGGAAGTGACGATGCGCGCGCGACGCTGCTCTTTGAGCAGGCCGTGACGGCGGCCCGCGCGCTGAGTGCTTTTCCGGAGCTGGCTGAGGCTTTGAATGCCCTGGCGGGGCTTGAGCATAGCCGCGGGGAAAGTCAGAGCGCCTTCACCCATCTGGAAGAAGCCCTCTCCATTCGTCAGGTTCTGGGCGATCAGGGGGGCTGCGCCGCAGTCCTGTGTAATCTCGGCGCAGTCCACCTTGACCTGGGCAGTTTTAACCTGGCGCTTGAGTACCTGTTGCGTGCGGACCACGTGGCGGCACAGGCAGGTCCAGCCCGCGCCGCCATGGTGGCCGCCAATCTCGCTCAATCCTACGATGCGCTTGAATTGCCCGGAGATGCCAACACGCAGTACACGCGGGCCCTCGATTTCGCGCGACTTGCGGATCAGCCGTTAGGCGAGGCGACAGTCATGATCAATCACGCCGACTTTCTGCGGCGTCAGGGGAATTTTGATGAGGCGTTGGCCCTGCTGAATGGAGCCGTGGCGCTGGCAGGCGACCACGCTGCACTGACAGCCAGCGCCTGGCATGGTCTGGGCCTGGTGCAGCGTGACCAGGGGAGGCTGAACCTGGCACTCACTCACTTCCAGGCGGCGCTGGCCATGCCGGAAGCGAATATTGATCTGGTGTTGGATGCGCGCTGTGATGCCAGCGAGGTTCTGCTGGACTTGCAACGTGGGGACGAAGCGCGCCTTCTATTAGAAGCGGCGTTGCCTGACGCCAGGGCCAGCCTCCGGGTCCGGGAGCAGGCCCGCATCCTGGCGCTTCAGGCCCGGGTGGAGGAGCAAGACGGCGAACTCGTCCAGGCACTGGCCACCTTACGCCGGGCCCACACGGCTGAAGCGGAGGTGCTGCGCGCCGAAGCGGCGCAGCGGACCCGTGAGCTTGCGGCGAGAAGCGAACTCGAGCGTGACCGTCAGCGCCTGGAACATGAGCAGGCCCGCTACGCCGCTGAACGCGCCGCCAAAGAGCAGCTTGAACGCGAACAGGCCAGCCGCCTGCAAGAACTCGAACGTCTGGCGTTGTACGACGCGCTGACGGGGCTGCCCAACCGCCTGCTGCTCTCCGAACGGGCGCGCACCGCCTTGCGGGAGGCGGCCGCGCGCCGTACGTCTGTGGCCGTGGGTGTGATGGATCTCAACAAGTTCAAGGCCGTCAACGATACCTACGGACACCATACAGGTGACCTGCTGCTCCAAGAAGTTGCTGCCCGGTTACCTCGCGCCCTGGGGGGACACGATACGGTGGCCCGTACGGGCGGGGACGAATTTGTCTTCCTGTTGCAGGCCAGTCGACAGGACGTCGTCCCTCTGGCCCGGCAGATTGCCGAAACATTCGACGAGCCATTCTTTCTGGATGGCATTGAAATTCACATGCGTCCCAGTCTTGGCTTCGCCGTCTACCCCGAGGACGCTTCAGATCTCGACACCTTGCTCACGCACGCCGATGAGGCCATGTACCGGGCAAAAGCGCGCGGCAGCACACTGGAGTTTGGTGCGAGCGGCGGCGCTCTGGCCCCAGCAACCCTCGAATCCGCCCTGCACGGCGCCCTTGCGGCGGGCGAATTTCACCTGGTGTATCAGCCGCTTGAGGATCCCAGCGGCCGCTGGCACAGCGTGGAAGCCTTGCTGCGCTGGCGCAGTAGAACGTACGGAAATGTCACCCCTGATCAGTTCATGCCACTGGCCGAGCGCAGCGGCCTGAGCCTCCCGTTGAACGCCTGGACACTGACGACGGTGTGCGCTGCACTGGCCCAGTTGCCGCAGCTGGGCGCCGCCATCAACCTGTCGGCCCGTCAACTTGTCGATCCGGAATTGCCTGACCTCATCCGAAGAACCACAACCGAATTTGGCGTGACGCCTTCTCGTTTGTCATTGGAGATTTGTGAAGAACTGGTCGCGCGCGCTCCTGAACGCGCCCGCTCCGCCTTGAAGGCGCTGAACGCCACAGGGGTTCGCCTGACCCTGGACGATTTTGGTGGCGGGCACGCCCATTTTGCCGGGTTACAGACGTTGCCGATTCACGCGGTCAAGCTTGACCGTTCATTGGTACAGGGTCTTGGCCCGGATTCTCGCGGCATGGCCCTGTTGAGCGCGGTGGCACAACTGGCCCGCGCCCTCGACCTCGAAGTGATTGCCAAGGGGGTTGAAACACCAGCACAGCGAGTTCAGTTGAGTACGCTGGGTGTTCACCGCTTACAGGGCTTTTTGGTGTCGCCTCCGCTCGAACTGCCGAACCTGCTGACATGGTTCTCAACAGATACTGATGGTGACGCGGAGATGCGCAGATAAGCGGCGAAGTAGCGGTGCCTGCGGGTTTGGGTTCAATCCAACGAGATCGCGTTGTTGTCTATTCCGAGAGGCTGAATCACGGGTCTGGTCAGGCTCTCGGTTCCACTCCGATTCTTCCACGCTGAGCCATGTCCCGAAAACGGCTGTGTTGCCTTGACTTGGCTCCCGGCAGGCAGAGGGCAGGAGCGGCCTGATTCTCAGGCCACTCCTGCCGCGACTGTTGACCACGTCTGGAACGCTTGCTGCTGATTGCTTTTTCGAATGGCGGCGGAAACGCTGGTGCGGGAGTGGTGGTGGAGATTCTCGATCCAAGCGTGCAGGCACAGAAATTCTTGGATCCGTTCCCGCCGCTTGAATCCAAGTTGCTGCCGCACTTGACGCTGTGTGGGCCGGTAGGACTGCTCAACCCTGTTATTGCAGCAGGCCGCCCGGATTACTTGCTGATACTCCACTCCATCGAGGCTGGGTAGGTCGCGGATGGCGGCCTGGCAGCTGATCCGTGTGGATCACCTCTGGGACGTCGTATTCACCCAGCAGCCTTGTCAAAAAGCTCTTCGCGGCTTCGGTCGTTGAAGGAGAATGCCCTGCACGAAGCCGTGCTGATCCACCGCCCGCCACAATCGGCGAAGACCGGGGCGAACTTGATAGACCATTCGCGCAACGTCTCGTGACTGACCAGGGTGCCGCGCTGGTGAAGTCATTCATAAACATCTCGATTGGAATGAACCCCTCGGACAGGACCACGGGCCAAGTCACTTCGCCCCGGTCAGCGGCTACGCTGACCAGACCG
>NZ_BMOL01000045.1 GCF_014647055.1 Deinococcus aerolatus
GGCGGATGCAGTGGGTCAGGTGCCCGGCGTGTTCGGTCTCGCCTAGGCAGGCGTCGGCGCAGGAAGTGCACACCTGGGCACACTCGAAGCAGGCCTCGATGCAGGTGGTCAGGGCGTTCATGTCGAAGGGGGACTGGCCGAGTTGCGGGTGGGTCTGCAGCATGCGGGTGATGGCGGAACCAGCGTTCTGGGTCATGGGGATACCTCCGGAGAATGAAGTCGGGCAGGGACTGTTCGCGAACGGTTCACCCAGCATCGTAGGAGAAAGTGTGTTAAGCCGGTGTAAAGCGCCGCGCTCTCCTAACGCTGGCTCAAGACGGCGCGGTCTGGACGGGTGCGGGCATTGCGAGCGGCAGGCGGTTCAGCGAGAGCGCATTCACGGTGACGATCACGGTGCTGGCGCTCATCAGCAGCGCGGCCCACTCCGGGCGCAGCAGGACGCCCAGCGAGGGATACAGCACCCCGGCGGCGAAGGGAATGGCCAGCAGGTTGTACCCGGCGGCCCAGAACAGGTTCTGTCTGATCTTGCTGCGCACCTGCCGGGCCAGCGTGATGGCCCCGGCCACACTGGCCGGATCGCTGCGGACCAGCACCACATCCGCCGTCTCTACCGCCACGTCTGTTCCCGCGCCAATGGCAATGCCCACATCCGCCTGTGCCAGGGCCGGGGCGTCGTTGACGCCGTCGCCGATCATGGCCACCTTGCGCCCACCCTTCTGCAACGCCATGACGCGGGCCAGCTTCTCGTCGGGCAGCACATTGGCAATCACCGTATCCAGGCCCAGTTCGCGGGCTACTGCTCCTGCTGTGCGGGCATGGTCACCCGTCAGCATGACGGTCTCGATGCCCAGGTCATGTAAGGCCTGCACGGCCACCCTTGCCGAGGGCCGGACCCGGTCGGCCACCGCTACGACGCCCACAGGCTGACCATCCGCGTCAACAAACATGGGGGTCTTGCCGTCTGCCGCCAGGGTCTCAGCCTCTTGAATCAGAATCCCGAGCGCCACGTTCACCCCGTCCATCAGTTTGCGGTTGCCGATCAGGATGAGTCGGCCTTCTACCCGTGCCGTCACGCCCTGGCCCGGCACCGAGTCGAAATCCTTTGCCTCGCTCAGCGCTATGCCCCGTTCCCTCGCCCCAGCGACGATGGCCGCCGCCAGCGGATGTTGAGACGGCTGATCGGCAGAGGCGGCCAGCCGCAGCACCTCCTCCTCACTCACGCCGCCCGACGGCCACACGTCGGTCAGGGCGGGCCTGCCCTCGGTCAGCGTGCCGGTGTTGTCGAACACCACCGTGTCGATGCCGGCCGTGGCATCCAGCGCGCCCGCGTTCTTGAACAGCACCCCTTCCCTGGCCCCCCGGCCCACGCCCACGGTGATGGCGGTGGGCGTGGCCAGGGCGAGCGCATCCGGACAGGCGATCACGATCGCCGACACTGCCGCCGTCAGCGCAAAGACCACGCTCTGGCCCAGCAGGGTCCAGACGATGAAGGCCAGCAGGCCGCTGCCGATGGCGACGAACACCAGGTATTTGCCCGCCGTGTCGGCCAGGCGCTGGGCGGGCGCTTTGCTGGCCTGGGCGTTTTGTACCAGCGACACGATCCGGCTCAGGGCCGTATCTGCCCCGACGGCGGTGGCGCGCATCTGGAAGGCTCCGGTCTGGTTGACCGTGCTGCCCGTCACGTGGTCTCCCGCCGCCTTGCCCACCGGCAGCGGCTCACCGCTGATCATGCTCTCGTCCACGTGGCTCCGCCCCGACGTGACCTCGCCGTCCACCGGCACGCGGTCCCCCGGCCGCACGGCCAGGACGTCGCCCACCACAACCTGCGACAGCGGCACTTCCACTTCCTGACCGTCCCGGACCACGCGGGCGGTGTCGGGCGCCAGTTTCAGCAGGGCTTCCACGGCGCGTCCGGTGGCAAAGCGCGAGCGCATCTCCAGCCAGTGGCCGATCAGCGAGAAGGTGGTGAGCATGGCGGCGGCCTCGAAAAAGACGTCCTGTGATCCCAGAGCCACCGTGGCCCACACCGAGTAGATGTAGGAGACCAGGATGCCCAGGGCGATCAGGGTCATCATGTTGGCCTCGCCTCGCCGCAGCGCCCGTCACGCGGCGGAGATGAACGGCCAGCCGCCCCACCACACCACCGGCGTTGCCAGAATCAGCCCGAACCAGGCCATGTCCAGCCCGAACGGCGGCGCGGCCCGGAAGCCCAGGGCCTCGCCAATCGGGGAGAACAGGATGATGGGGAGGGTCAGAACCAGCGAGACGACGAAGCGGCGCAGCATGTCGGCCACCATCGCCTCGTCGTGGCCCGCATGTTCGTCGTGTCCGGCGTGGATGTCACCGTGCTGGGCGTGGTCCGGTGCGGCTGGCCCCGCCGTGCGGCTGGCCCCGCCGGATGACCGGGCTGGACGGCAGACGGCGCACAGTCGTGGCAGGCACAGGCGTAGCCCGCTGCCTGAAGGCGTCCCTCGATGGCTTTCCCGGTGATGACGGCAGGATCGTAATGCACGTGCGCCACGCCACGTGTCCGGTCCAGGTGGGCCTGCTGGATGCCGGGAACATGGAGCAGCGTGTGCTGCAGGCCTGCGTACTCGCCCGCATCGAAACAGTTCCTGAGCTCCACTTCGAGAACGCGGCCGGGTGTCTTTGCAGGGTGCTGGTGCTGAGTCATGGGGGAACCTCCACAGGCGTGGGCCTCACGTTGCAGGGCTGAGTGTCTGGATGTGTCCAGCCCCGCGGCGTCCGCCTACTGCAACCGCAGCGTGGTGACGCAGGTATCACTGCCCGCGTGGGTGGTCAGCGTCCCCGCAGCGGCCTTCCCGCCCGATGTCAGGGACACCCGGTAGGTCTGGTTGCGGTCCAGCCACAACTCCACAAAGCCGTTGGGCAGGGTCCTCATGCGCCTGTCCAGCACGGTTTTGCCCGCCTGATTCCTGACCAGGACGCGGACGGGCGTGTTCACCAGTTCGCCCTGGCAGCCGGACATGAAATGCGTTTTGCAAGAATGGGTCTGGTTCACGTACGGCGCCACGGCCACCACCATCTGCTGTCGCGCCAGGGCCACCCGGCTCCGCTTTCCACCGGGAAACTCGAACATCACGGCGTCGCTGGTGAGGTAACTTTGCAGGCCGCCCGCGCTGCGCCACTGGTTCGCCTGTGCCAGCGCCTGCTGGGGCGTCAGACCCCGGAGCTGGGCGGCGCTGGGCGTGGCCGATTGCGCGGCGGCCAGCCAGGCTGCACTGGCCAGGATAAAAAACACGGTTGCTGGAGGAGGCCTCATGCCCCTGACCTTAGCGGTTGCCCGTTCAGCGTTCGTTAAGTGCAAGGGGGAGCGTAACGTGGCCCTCCCAGCCCACCGCAGTGTCGGTTGCCGAACCCGCAGTAGACCTCTGAACCCACCACCTCCACCGCTCACGCTGTGCAGCGCACCCGCCTGTCCACACGTGTCACCGGGCCATGAGACCGCCCATCACGTCCCCTTGAGCGTTTCTTGACGGGCCCATGAGCTGGTGGTCCAGGCACCCTTGCGGCGCAGGTGCTCCCCACAAATAGACAGATGCAGACCACCCACACAGGAGATGGGCCATGACTTCCGGGAAGGCTGGGCAGGGTCCAGTGACTGCTCCGGACCACGCAAGCACCGGGGCCACGATGCCGGGCGCGGAACGCGCGATGTTCGGGGCCGCCGGGGCGTTCCTGCTGACGGCCGGCCTGCGTTCAGGCTCACCCTTTCAGAAGCTGCTGATCGGCGGCCTGGGGGCCGGGCTCACAGCGCTGGCCGTGCGGGGCCGCAGCCCGCTGGCCACGGCGCTCAAGATTCAGCAGGACGGCGACGGTCACGTGCTGGTCAGTGAGGCCGTGACCATCGGGAAGTCCGCCGACGGGCTGTACGCCGTGTGGCGCAAGCTGGAGAATCTGCCCAGCCTGATGAAGCATCTGGAACGGGTGGAGGTGCTGGACGAGCGCCGGTCCCGCTGGACGGTCAAGGCCCCCGCGGGTTATTCGGGCGGCGAGGTGAGCTGGGAGGCCGAACTGACCGCCGACGAGCCGGGCCGGCGCATCGCATGGCAGTCGCTGCCCGGCGCGCAGGTGGAGAACAGCGGCGAGGTGCTGTTCCGTGCCGCGCCGGGGGACCGCGGCACGGAGGTGGCCGTGCACCTGAATTACCGCCCGCTGGGCGGCTCCGTGGGGGCCGTGGTCGCCCGCATCGCCGGGCAGGAGCCGTCGCAGCAGCTGCGCGACGATCTGATGCGTTTCAAGCGGGAGCAGGAACTGGGCTACCACCCAACCACTGAGGGCCAGAGCAGCGGACGGGCCAGCAGGGGAGGCAAGGCATGAATGCCATCATCTGGCAGGGCACCAACCACGTGGGCGTCGAGACCGTCCCGGACCCCACGCTGCTGCTGCCCACCGACGCCATCGTGCGCGTGACCTCCACTGCGATCTGCGGCTCGGACCTGCACCTGCTTGACGGTTTTATTCCCAGCATGGAAAAGGGGGACATCCTCGGCCACGAATTCATGGGCGAGGTGGTGGAGGTCGGCGCGGACGTGAAGCGGGTGCGGGTGGGCGAGCGGGTGATTATGCCGTTCAACCTGGCCTGCGGCGTGTGCGATCCGTGCCGGCGTGGGCTGTTCAGCGCCTGCGACAATTCCAACCCCAACCACCGCATGGCCGAGGCCCTGTACGGCGCCACCAGTGCCAGCGGCCTGTTCGGGTACTCGCACCTGTTCGGCGGCTACGCCGGCGGTCAGGCCCAGTTCGTGCGCGTGCCGTTCGCGGACGTGAGCTGTTTTGCCATCGAGTCGGACCTGCGCGACGATTCTGTGCTGTTCCTGACCGACATCTTCCCCACGGGCTTTCAGGCCGCCGAGAACTGCGGCATCGTGCCGGGCCGCGACGTGGTGGCTGTGTTCGGGGCGGGGCCAGTCGGTCAATTTGCGTTACGCAGCGCCCAGATGCTCGGCGCCGCCGAGGTGATCGTGGTGGACCGCGTGACTGAGCGCCTGCGCCTGGCCGAGGCGGCGGGCGCCCGGACCATCAACTACGAGCAGACTGACGTGCTGGTGGCCCTGCGCGAGGCGACTGGCGGGCGCGGCCCGGACCACGTGATCGACGCGGTGGGCCTCGAGGCCCATGGCCACGGCCCCGGCGCGCTGCTGGACACGGCCGAGCAGAAGCTGCGGCTGAGCTTTGACCGCATCACCGCGCTGCGCTGGGCCATCCTGAGCTGCGCCAAGGGCGGCACGGTCAGCATGCCGGGCGTGTACGGCGGGCTGGTGGACAAGCTGCCGCTGGGCGCGGCGTTCAGCAAGGGATTGACCCTCAAGATGGGCCAGACGCACACCCACCGCTACGTCCGCCCGCTGCTGGAGCGCATTCAGCAGGGCGAGATTGATCCTAGCTTCGTGATCACCCACCGCGCGCCGCTGTCACAGGGGCCAGAACTGTACAAGACCTTCCGCGACAAGCACGATGGCTGCATCAAGGTGGTCCTGGATCCCTGGACCTGAACCCTCTCAGGAGAGCCGCGTACTCCCCACCGCGCAGCAGGCCCCCAGGACACGGGGCCTGTCTTGCGTTAGGGTGCAGGGTGAGGCACGCTGCAGCGGCGCAGAGCTGATCGGGCGGTGCGCGTGCGGCCAGGGACGGCGCACTGCCCGCCAGGCCACACAGGTCAGGGCTGCATACCTGGCCCGATCGCCGTGCTGAAACTGGAGGTTTTACGATGCCAACGTCAACCGTGACCCTGCGCTGGGTGCCGGGCACCCAGGACCGGGTGCGCTTCGAGAAGGGAGGCCGCACCTTCACCGTGCTGCTGAGGGACGTGCAGCAGGCTGATGTCCACAGTGTCGGGCCGCTGTACCTCCGGGGCAGCGTCATTCTCGGGGTCACCCGGGTACATCTGTCGGACCTGATGGGGCCGCTGCGCCAGCACGTCACGGCCAGGGCCACCGGCACTCCGGCAGGCGCCTGGGTGGATGCGGGCGGCCTGGCCGCCGATGAACCGCCGTCTGGGGGCTCCTAGAGGCTGCCAAGAACCCTACCCAAGAAAGGGCCTGATTTTCGCCAACATGAGAACGCAAGCGGCGACGAAATGAAAGCCGATAAGAGTGGAAGAAAGGCGTTCCAAATCTCGTCCCAGGCGACGAAAGCGTGATAACCA
>NZ_BMOL01000046.1 GCF_014647055.1 Deinococcus aerolatus
AGTTCGCCGCCCGCTATCATTCCGCTTAGAAGTGCTTGACCACTGGTCCTGAGTTATGGGTTCACTCCAGCCACGTTTCCGCCCTGCCTTCAGCCGCTTTTCAGATCCGTGTGGGTGAGGCAACTGTCATAGTCATTGGTTTACCTTCTGGGCAGACCATGATCCGCCCCCCCTCCACCTCTCCCGACCACGCCTACCGGCGCAGCGCGCTGCTGGTGCTGCTTGTTGGTGGACTGGTCACCTCGCTGATCACCCTGGTCCTGCAACCCAGAATCATGACCAGCCTGGAACTGGCCACGCTGCTTCTGATCGTCGTGAAAAACGCGGGCCTGGGACTGTGGCTATGGTGGCGCCCGGCAGACCTGATGCGCGTGGGGCTGACCGAGCTGACCCTGCACATCGGGGGGGCCGTCTTCCGGCTGGCGCAGGTGCTGCTGGTCGATCAGGAAGCCTCCGGATTGGGCGGCTACTCCTACTGGATGGTTTTGAGCTATCTGGTGGCCTCGCTGGTGTTGCGCCCCCGCCCCTTCCTGCTGGTGTCGCTGGGGCAGTATGCGGCCCTGCTTGCGGTGGGCGCCGTCTTCTGGTTGGCCCCCGACATTGCCCCGGCGACCAAGGCGGCGCAGGCCAACCTGCTGCTGCAGCTGTACCTGCTGCACGGCACCGTGATCGCCTTTCTCTACTTGCAGCACCAGTTGCGCCGGCAGTATGTGCAGACCCTGCTGCGGGCCGAACGGGAGGCCAACCTCGCGCAGGTGGACGTGCTGACCGGACTTCCCAACCGCCGGCAGTTGCAAGCCTGGCTGACCACGGACCTGGACCGCGCTGCCGACGACGGGCCCTTGAGTCTGGTGCTGTTTGACCTTGACCATTTCAAGCAGGTGAACGACACCCACGGTCACGACATTGGGGACAGGGTGTTGCAGGAGACTGCCCAGGCGGTATCCCACGTCTTGGGCCAGGGTGACCGGGTGGGTCGCTGGGGGGGCGAGGAATTCCTGATTCTGGTGGCTGGCGATCAGGTGGCCGCACAGGACGTGGCGTCGCGGCTGCGCCGCGACATGCGGTCCATGTGGCAGCCGGCATCGTGCGCCGTCACGGTCAGCTGTGGGATTGCCCAGGCCCGCCACACGGACACGCCTGAAACGCTGCTGCGCCGCGCCGATACGGCGCTGTATCAGGCCAAGGCAGCCGGCCGCGACACGGCCCGCGCCATTGGTTAGGATTGCCCACACGGGGACTGTGCCGGAGCCTGCATTGCACCTCCGGACCCCATGTTCATTCCGTTCAGATGTCCGGTCCGGGCGTTTGATACGGGCTCCGATTGAATCTTTTGCTAAACGATGAAAATCCGAGCGAAGCGAGAACGAGCAGAACGGGTTCCGGGAGTGGAGTTGGCAAACCGGGAGGACGCCGGTTTGCCAACTCCACTCCCGGAACCCGTTTGAGATATTTCAGATGTCTCGTGGTTCCCGGGCAGCACCGGACCATGTGGGGGGCTGTCCGGTTGTCCGGTCATCGCGGCGAAACCGCTGAAAGCCTAGGTCAGTGTGCCGAACCCCGGTTCCTGGCTGAACGGCGCGGTCTGCCCGAAGCCGGTGAGCCCGACCAGGTCCGGCACGGTCTGGCGGGCTGCTTCGCCGTGGAGGTCCAGCGTGATCAGGCGTTTGTTGCGCGCGATGGACTTCCACCACAGCGGCACGCCGTCCCGGATGAAGTCCCAGCGCCGGGCGTCGTCTCCGTGTGGGTGCTCAACCCTGATCACGTCCGCGCCGTAATTCCCCAGATTGATGGCGATCAGCAGTCCCGCGTAGAGACTGGCCAGGTCAAGCACCTTGATTCCGTCCAGGGCGGTGCTGATGCCAGTCACAGGTGGCCCCGCTCGTCCCGCGCTGCCGGCGTCCGGCGCGGCGTGGTTGAGCCGCGTGGCATCAGGACAGGTGAGACGGTCAGCTGCCGGGGCAGCGTGCCGCTGTCACCGCCGAGGCGGTCAAACAGCAGTTGAGCGGCGAGGCGGCCGCGTTCACCCGCCATCAGGGAGACGCTGCTCAGCGGCGGTGTGGTGAACTGGCATTCACGGATGTCGTCCATACCGATCACGGCGACGTCCTCGGGAATCCGCAGACCGTGTGCGCGCAGCGCGCGCATGGCGCCGATCGCCATCAGGTCGTTGGCGCAGAGCAGTCCGTCGAAACACACGCCCTGCGCCAGCAGGTGCTGGGCGGCGCGGTGGCCTCCCTCCGTCGTGAAGTCTTCCTCGGCACGCAGGACCGGCGAAATGGTCTGGTCTGCGGCGCGCAGGGCGTTTTGAACGCCTTTCTCGCGTTCTGAGGAGGGCCATGTTCCGGCAGGACCGTTGACGAAGGCGAGTGCTGAACAGCCCACGGCCCACAGGTGCTGAATCGCCAGTGCAGCTCCGGCCGCGCTGGCCACCGTCACGTTGTCGCAGATGACGTCCTGAAGGTGACCAATGATGACCACAGGACCTGCAACTTCCCGGAGCGAGGCGTCCAGTGCGCTGGCCCCATGCAGGGAGATCATGATGAGGCCGTCCACCGAGCGCTGGGCCAGTGTTTCCAGGGCGTGCACTTCCTCTGAGGGCTGACTTTCGGTACTGATCAGGTGCAGATGGTAGGCGCGTTGCCTGGCGATCTGCTGAACCGTTCTGGCAATCTCGATGTAGACCGGGTTGCCGATATCCGGCACGGCCAGCGCGATCGTCCGGGTGACCTGTGTCCGCAGGCTGGCCGCGGCGTGGTTGGGCTGGTAGCGCAGCGCCCGCGCGCAGCGCTCTACCCGCTGCCGGGTCTCCACAGAAATGCGTGGGCTGCCGTTCAGAGCCAGCGAGACGGTAGCCGACGACACGTTCGCCGCTTTGGCAACATCCGTGATGGTGACCCTGCGCTCGCCCGGCCGAATGGATTGAGGCATGTATAGGTCATAGTTAAATCGATTAACTATATTTTGTCAAGCCGGACTGGTGTCTTGCATCGCTAAGAGCGAGATGCCTGGACGGGCACCCGGAAGTTCAGGTGCACGGCACGGCAGGCCCGCCGTCCATGTTTTTTCAGGGCCATGGATCGTGGCCACGTCGCAGCAGTGCACAGAATGGCGCGCGAGCGACAATGAGGGTGCCGTATCACAACCCCTTTTGAAAGCGAAGTCGTCGATCCCAACGTCCCGTTGGGCCGGACCAGCCAGTGGGCACAGACGCTATTGCTCCGTTGCTGGATATGGAACCTGAACCCGATCAAGTGGCACGCGAGCGGTTCGCGAATCTGTCGCCGACAGAGCGTGCCCAGGAGACGGTGCGGTCCCTGAAAGTGGTATCGGCAACCGTCTGGACGCCGAGGAGTACCGGAAGCTCGGGGAGGTGCTGGAAGTGGGTGCCCTGGACGCCGCCGCGTTAAGCGCCGAGGCTGCCCGCGCCCTGACCACGGGGACGTGCGACAACTAGCTGTACTTTGGGGAATATTCAGGGGCACCTTTTGGGCCGGCATCTGCGATGCTGGCCTTCTTGTTCAAGCGTACTCAACTCCCGCGGTGGACTCGTCACTTCCCCACCTGGTTTTCCCCACTCCTCATGTGTTTTCGCCATCAGTCTCAACGGCTTTGGGCACCAACCTATGTTCAAGGCCTCTGTAGCGCAGCGCACCGGAAAAGCATGCAGCCTCTGGCCGATCAGGTGGCGCCTGGAACATACGACCAGATCCAGCATTTCATCACCGATAGTCCCTGGAGTATTCAGGGACTGGAACGGATCGTTGCAGACCGGGCACAGCACCTTTTAGGTGGGAAGAATGCTGTGCTCATCATTGACGATACCTGCCTGACCAAGTTCGGATCCAGTTCAGTGGGCGTCGGGCGGCAGTACTCCGGACAGGCTGGGAAGATCACCAATTGCCAGTGCCTGGTTTCCGTGACGCTCGCCCGAGACGAGATTCCCATTCCACTCCGTCTGAAACTATTTTTGCCCTCAGAGTGGTCCGCAAACACGGATCGTTGTGCCAGAGCGGGTGTTCCTGTGGAACACCCGCTTCAGTCCACCAAATGGGAAATCGCCCTGCGAGAAATTGATGACCTTCAGGGGACGGTCCACTACGGGATGGTGCTCGCTGACGCTGGATATGGCATCAGCACCAGGTTCAGACGAGCATTGACCCAACGTGGCCTGCGCTGGTCGGTCGGTACCGTCAAAACCCAACACGTCTACCCCCCTAATGTCCGGTTGATCCCTATCCCAAAGCATTTTCGGGGGCGCCCTCCCAGACATCCAACGCCATCCGAAGAGACCGAGACCATTGAGTCCGTGCTCAGTCGTGAACCCTGGCGACGTGTGATGTGGCGCCAGGGAACCAAAGGACCGCTGATCGGCACGTTCGCCGCGAAGTACGTCCGTCTCGCTGATGGCAATGAGAACGCACGTGGACCACATCTTCCAGGGGAAGGTGCCTGGGTGATCGGTGAGCAACGAGCCCAGGGTGAAAAGAAGTATTACATTTGCAATCTGCCGCCTGGAACGGCATTTGAGCACCTCATCCAAGTGACCAAACAGCGCTGGGCCTGTGAACTGGGTCACCGGGAACTCAAGCAGGAAGTTGGGCTGGATCATTTCGAAGGGCGAAGCTGGCAAGGTTTGCACCATCACGCGGTGCTCTGTCTCATTGCACTGCTGTTCCTGCAATGGCTGCGCTTGTCGCAACTGGATGGACTGTTCGGTGAAACTGTCCCAGCCATTCGACGTGAAATCGCCGGGGATCATCCCCGGCGATTCAGGACACAGCTTCGATATTGTCCGTCCTGCACAGCCTTATTCAGTGGACCCTAAATATCCCCAAAGTACAGCTAGAGGCTGCCAGGAACCCTACCCAAGAAAGGGCCTGATTTTCGCCAACATCAGAACGCAAGCAGCGACGAAA
>NZ_BMOL01000047.1 GCF_014647055.1 Deinococcus aerolatus
GCGTCACACCCGATTCTGAACCCAGCAGATTCCCTCCCGCAATTTTGGATGGCCTGTCCTCCAGCCTCTAGGCGGCGCTGCTCCAGGTTCAATTGGCGAACTTCACCTGACGCGTGCAGAACAAGTCTTATTCAGTAGAACGGCGGCGCCGTCCGCATCCGCTTGAACAGGACAGAGAGCCACGCTGTCGGATCAGGCGGGCAGGGGGGGCCGCGGTTCACTGTAGGCATGCGAACGGCAGGTTTTGGAGACGTCACACTTCAAAACACTGCTATTTCTCGTTTCTCTCAAGGGATAGACCGAAATTCAGCTTTTCCGCCGTCTGAGACGGCCAAAAATAAATTTGTCGGCCATCCAGCAATGGCAGAAAAAACCGACTTCAATGACCGCACTTTAAGCCGTAAGAAATGAGTGTTGTCCTCATCCTTATCATCGCGACAAACATGACTCCCTCATCTCCCTTCCTGTCGGCACGCTCAGACGGCTGGCGATTGATTTTGTTGCTAGCGATGCCTGTTGCAGCCCTCGCCTTCTTCCTCGGCGCACTTCTCGATCCTCTCAGCGGACAGAGCATGCCATTTGACCGCGTGGCGTACCCCACGCTGACCGTGGGCCTGCTGGTCCTTGAACTGGTTCTATGGCTCAGTCCGAAGAACATGGACAAGACCGTGACCACGCTTGTCCTGACCACCTGTCTGTTCTTTCTGGGCAAGCTGGTCTACCTGCTGTACTTTTTCCCAGCGGACCACGCCGTCCAGATGGAGATGACCGAATCATTCTTCTGGATTCCTGCAGTTTACGTGCTGTCACTGTTTATCCCCAGTCTGAAAGTGGCACGCAACATCACGGTCAGTTTCTTCACAACGATGACGTTGTGCAGCGTCGGTTACGCGGCACTCAACGCCTGGACGCTGCAGACCGGCGGAGTGGTCTTCGCACTGATCCAAATGCTACTGGCCAACCTGACCCTGCTGGCCCTGACCCACGCGTTCATCGGCTACAAGGACCGGCTGTCCAGCATGGCCACACAGGCCGAGACCTTGCAGCGGCTGGTCCACACGGACCTGCTGACCGGCCTGCCGAGTCGACTGCGCCTGGAGCAGGAAATAGACGACGCTGTGACACGTGATGAAACTTTTTCGTTGCTGTTCATTGACGTGGACGGCTTCAAGATGGTCAACGATACGATGGGCCACAGTGCGGGTGACGACGTCCTGCGGGAATTCGCGAACCGCCTGCGAGGGGCGTTGAAGAACCGGGACCTGGCAGCCCGTATCGGCGGAGATGAATTCGTGGTGGTGATCAGGGGCGACTCGCCAGCGCAGGTGACCGTTCTGGCCCAGCAGTTGCTGGTGGGGCTGTCCCTGCCCTTTTCCGTGCGCGGCCAGCACCTCCAGCTGAGTGCCAGCATCGGGATCAGCGCCTATCCCAATGACGGTCAGGACACCGCCACCCTGCTGCGCCACGCGGACGCTGCGATGTACCAGATCAAGCGGACGGGCCGCAACGGGGTGCGGCGCTTCGACGCCGCACTGGACGCCGAACTGGAGCGTACGGTCCTGCTGAGCCGCGAATTTCAGTCCGCGCTGGCCCGGGAACAGTTGCGGCTGGTCTACCAGCCGATCTACCACCTGGACACGGGTGAAATGAGCAAAGTCGAGACCCTGCTGCGCTGGACCCACCCCGAGCACGGGGACATCTCGCCCGGCACTTTTATTCCCATCGCTGAGTCCAGCGGCCAGATCGTGCCGGTGGGCCGCTGGGTGCTGGAGCAGGCGTGCATGCAGGCCCGCAGCTGGCGCGAACACTATGGCTGGGCCGGGACGATCACCGTCAATGTCTCCCCCATCCAGTTCGCGCAGCCTCGTTTCGTCGAGGAGGTCAGACAGGCGCTGTTGCTCAGCGGCCTGCCCGCCCACAAACTGGAGCTCGAGCTGACCGAAAATGCGGTGATACAGAGCCCGGCCCTGGTCCAGGCCGCCCTGTGCAGTTTGCAGCGGATGGGCGTGCAGATCACCATCGACGACTTCGGCACCGGGTACTCCTCACTGGCCTACCTGCGTGACCTGCCCATCGGCTGTATCAAAATTGACCGCTCGTTTATTGAAGACCTCGCCGCGCCGCGCCGCGCGCCCCAGTACGCGGTGGCCCTGATCACCGCCATCGTCAGCATCGCGCGCACCCTCGATCTGCAGGTGGTGGCCGAGGGCATCGAGACGCAGGCCCAGTTGGAGGCGGTGCGGGGGTTCGGCTGCGATTTCGCGCAGGGCTACCACTTTGCCCGTCCCCTGGAAGCTGCGGTATTGACCGAACTGCTGGACCATGGGCAGCCTAGCGTTCAACCCCACTGGCAAAAACGCCTGAACTGATAAGGGCTCCGAATAAAAAGCTATAGAATGAGGCATCAGACAGACACGCTTGACGGCCCCCCTGGCGCACGATGCCGAAGACTTCTGGCAGGTGTACACCGCGAGCACCTGTGCCGTGGAACGGCGCAGGGCGCAATTCTTCGCGCTGCTCGCCGAAGGGCGGCACCCGAGCGAGGTCTTGCACGTCACCCGGTACAGTCAGTTCACCGCCTATGAACTCATGGCGAGGTATCGCGAGTTGGGTCTGGCGGGGCTGCGTGATGGGCGGCAAAACAACCGGGGCGCCCCACGCGTGTTGACTGCCGAGCAGCAGCAAGAAGCTTGCTGCTCGATTGCAAGCGGATTTTGAACAGGGCATCGTGTGGTCAGGCAAAGACGTACAGACGTGGGTGCTCGAACAGTGTGGCAAGACGGTGTACCTGGGCCGCACCTATGAATTTATGCGGGCAGCGGGGTTCTCCCCGCAAAAACCCCGGCCCCCTCACGTGAAAGGTGATGAAACGGTCAAAGCCGACTTCAAAACAAAGGGCTAACGGAGACGCTCCGCCGTGCGGAGCGTCTCCATCCTCGGGTGTCGCTGTGGTGCCTGGACGAACATCGACTGGGTCTCAAGCCAATTCGCCGAAGGGTCTGGGCGCCCACGGGTCAGCCCTTCACCTGTCCGGTCAAGCCCGCCTACGAATGGCTGTATCTGTACGCGTTCGTCAATCCAGAAACCGGCGAAAGCCGGTTCTGGCTGGTGCCCGTCCTGAACAAGCAGGCCTACAGCGCCGTCATGACGGCTTTTGCCCACAGTGTCGGCGCGGGCGCCGACCATCACGTGCTCGTGGTCCAGGACGGCGCCGGTTTCCATGTCCCTGCCACGCAGGGACAGTCCCCAGGGATCCAGACCGTCACCCTGCCACCCTCTGCCCCAGAGTTGCAGCCCGCCGAGCGGCTCTGGGCGCTCACTGACGCCACCGTGGCCAATCGAGCATTCGACACCCTGGACGACTTCTCGGAGGTGCTGGCCGAACGTTGCACCTGGCTTGAAACACAGCCGGACCTCCTCACCCAGCACACCCTCTTCCACTGGTGGCCTCTATCAACCAACTAATCGGAGTCCTGTGAGAGCGCAGATCCAGCCCCTGAAGGACATGATGTGGTCTTCCAATTTTCTTACAGACTCACTATATTAAGGAATCTAAGAAACTTTCACGGAGGCTTCATGTTCCACACAGTCATGCCAGTGCTGAGCTGTCCCATCGAACCCAACCTCGATCGTGCCGAAGTGTTGCGGCGGATCTGTGTGCGTCCGCCGTATTTCGCGCTTGAACGGATGCAGTTGCACCGCGAAGAACTGGTGGCCGAGGTGCACGCGGAGTTGCCCCGCAGCGCAGAACTCGGCCCCATTCAGGGCGCGGAACTGAGCCGCCACGCCGCCATCGCCGGGCTGTGCGTGGCCGCCCTGGCCCAACCCGACGATCAACGCCGCTACTACCTGGCCCAGCGTGCCACCTACCGGGGTTTTGAAAGCAACGCCCCGTACGGCTCCAGCGTGACGCTCCGGGCTTCGTTGCTGAACCTGACCCGGCGTGAGGCCACGGCCCGTATCCAGGCATCCGCCGCGGGTCTCCCACTGGCTGATCTGGAGGTTCAGTACACCATCCTGACCGACAGCGCCTTTGCCCGCCTGTTTCGCTCGCGTCAGCGCCCGGACTTCGTGGCCCAGACCGTGGACCGCATGCCCCCGCTGCCCGAAGGACAGCTCTCTCATGTCGGTGACACCTGGACCCGCCGCATTGCCGAAGTGCCGGCCGAGGCCTGTGCCGGTCACTTTGACGGCTACCCCGCCATGCCGGTGGCCATCCTGATGGGTCAGCTGTCGCAACTGGCCGGACTGAGTCTGGGCCAGGGCCAGCCGTTCTGGATTCCGCAGGCCAGTGTCGAGGCCCAGGATTTCTGCTGGGCCGGCGAGTCGGTGGCCTTCGAAGCACAGGCCAATGCCCATCAGGGCCTTCAACACGATTTTGCGTGCCGGGCCGAGGCTTCGGGACGAACGGTGGGCCAGATGCAATTGACCCTCCAGCGGGCTGCCGAAATTTGCTCGTGATGTGACGGTCTTGTGAATGAGGAGGCCTATTGGTAGTCCGTTGACACTGAAAGTTTTGGCGTCCCACACATAGCTTAAGTGACATAGAGCCGAAGAGGTACGCCTCTTCCTACCTGTTCAAGCAGCTGTAGAAGGCGTCGTGGTGGGCGCTCCGTTGAATAGGCGCGCCAAGCCTGCCAGATCCAGACGAATGGCCCCAACCACAGGCGTACCTGATGCAGCAACACACTCCACCCAGGCAGATGCGATGCATCTGCCTGGGTGGACTCATCGCCCTTGGATGGAGGCGAATGCTCAGCCCACCAGTGCAGGAAGCAGAATGCGGCGCACACCAGACTCCAATGCCGCCGAAGGGCGATGTCCGATCGAGCCTGGCAATGCGTCCAGCCCAGATGCTGCTTGATCTCCCGGTAAGCCTGCTCGA
>NZ_BMOL01000048.1 GCF_014647055.1 Deinococcus aerolatus
CGCCGCACACGGCCCGCTGGTGCTGCTGCGGTATCACCTGGACGAGCTGAACGAGTGGCCGCTGAGAAGTGACGATCTGCCCGACGAGGCGCGGCCCCTGATCGTCCGCAGCGCCGCCGAGCTGCTGCGCCCCGGTACGCCGCACACCGTGAACCTTCAGCGCGGGGCCACTGGGCGCACCCACTGGCATCCTGTCGCGCCTCTGGCGGGCCTATGGCCTGAACATGCCGAGCTGGTGACAGCGGCCCGTCACGGCCCTGGCGGGGGCTGTGAACTGCTGGACGGCCTCGCGCACGGCACGGTGATGTGGCCGGCCCCCGTTAACCGCTCCATAGTGGCGTGGTACGTGACCCGGCATCCTGATGGCAGGCTGGACTACCCCGGCACGCCGGATTATCTGGACGCCCTGGAGGACGAGCTGCGCTATCTCGCCACCCGCGTCAGCACCAGCAAGCGCATGGGCTGGGAAGTTAGGGTGCGCCCGCTGCTGTGACGCCCCCGCCTCTGTTCTTTCTAAGGCCGTTAATTCTCCCCGCCGTCAATGCCCGTGAGGCAATGCCCGTTAAGCCCGTGTGGCAAAGCCCTTCCGGCCCAAAAGCTAATAATCCTGTGACCAGGAGGCGCGCCAGCGCCCCCGCCAGCGGCGGGGTACGAATCTCAATGAAAGCGTCTTCCCAGGGCCACGTCACGCCACAATCGCCAGCGGTCACGACCTGCGGGTTTTCCCTGTGCAGGACGTGGTAAACTGCCACAGTCGCGCCACTTGGCCACAGTCGCCCTGCCTACCCTGGCGGGGCGACTGTTTGGCAACACGGGCCGCAGTTAATCCTGTTCTGGACGCAACTTTCAACACGTTGAAACCGAGGCAAACAATTTCACCTAAAGCCGATTAGATGGAAATCTGATGTTTGGCCAGCGGGCGCCCGCATGCTCAGTCTCGCCGCCGCCGGGTGCGTGCCAGACTGCGGGCCGATGACCCGGAAAGCCAAGGCCGCCACGCCCGCGCCCACGCTTCAGCGCAAGCTGTTTCTGGGCGACAACCTCAAGGTGCTGCGCGCCGACATCCCCGACGAGTCGGTCGATCTGGTCTACCTTGACCCGCCGTTCAACAGCGCCGCCGACTACAACGTCCTTTTCCGTGACCAGGGCGACCAGCAGGACAGCGCGCAGATTCTGGCGTTCACTGATACCTGGAAGTGGGGGCCGGACGACGACCAGCTCCTGCTTGAACTGTCCCAGATCAACGGCGAGCTGGCCCGCTTCCTGACCGACACCGTGACCCGGCTGGGCCGCAACGACCTCAGCGCCTACCTGGTCATGATGACTGCCCGCCTGGTGGAGCTGCGGCGGGTGCTGAAGCCCACGGGCAGCCTGTACCTGCACTGTGACCCCACCGCCAGCCACTACCTCAAGACGGTGCTGGACGTGCTGTTCGGGCCGCAGAACTTCCGCAACGAGATCACTTGGAAACGCAGCACAGCCCATAGCGACACCAAGCAGGGACGCAAGGGCTACGGGAACATTGCCGACATCATCCTGTACTACACCGTCTCAGATGAGTTCGCCTTCAATCCCGTTTACACCGACTACAGCGTTGAGCAGCTTGCGAAATATAACCAAGTAGATGCGGATGGGCGTAAGTACACGCTCGACAACATCACGGGACCCGGCGGTGCCTCCAACGGCAATCCCAGCTACGAGGTGATGGGTGTCGTCCGGTTCTGGCGCTACAGCAAGGAGCGCATGCAAGCTCTGATTGATGAGGGGCGCATAGTTCAACCACGCCCCGGAGCTGTTCCACGCTATAAACGCTACCTGGACGAGATGCCGGGCGTACCTCTCCAGAATGTCTGGGATGACATCCCGCCGCTTAACTCCCAGGCACAGGAGCGGCTGGGCTACCCCACTCAGAAACCCCTCGCCCTGCTTGAGCGCATCGTGTCGGTCAGCAGCAACCCCGGTGACGTGGTGCTGGACCCGTTCTGCGGCTGCGGTACCACGGTCTGCGCGGCAGAGAAGTTGGGCCGTAACTGGGTGGGCATCGACATCACGCATCTGTCGGTCGCGCTGATCAAGGCCAGACTCCGCCGCGACTTCGCCCTGGAGGCGGGCGACTATCAGGAAGAAGGCACGCCGACCACGGTGGACGGCGGCCAGTACCTGTTCGAGCAGGATGCCTTCCAGTTCCAGTTCTGGATTTTGGGCGAGATCGGCGCGCAGCCGTTCGGCGCAAGCGCAGGCAACAAGAAGGGCAAGAAGGGCGCGGACGGCGGCATCGACGGCCAGATGTTCTTCGTCAAGCCTGACCGCAGCAAGGTGGAGAAAGTGATCGTCAGCGTTAAGGGCGGCAAAAACCTCACGGCGGGTATGGTGCGCGACTTGGCGGGCGTGCTGACCAAAGAGGACGCGGCTATCGGTATTTTCGTCTGTCTGGCGAAACCTACAGCGGGCGTTCTCAAGGAGGCCGCCCAGCAGGGCGGATACGAGTACGGCGGGAAGATGTTCGCCCGCGTCCAGGTGCTGACCGTTGAGCAAATCCTCGGCGGCCAGCAGCCCGACATTCCCAAAGGCGCGGTCAATGTCAGCTACGAGCAGAAGGCACAGAAGACCCTGGCGACCGAGAGCAAGAAGAAGGGCATGACCAGCCTGTTCTGAGCGTCAGCACCGGCCAGCGCGCAGGCATTGAAGCGATTCTGCCTGACTCCGATGCCCTGTCCCGCTGCACGATCTGGCCACCAGCGGCCCGCAACGCGATACGCTGCCCGCACTCGTTCGGCATAAAAGCGAAACCGCCCCCTCCCGCAAAAGAAAAGGCGATTTCAAGCAAGCCAGAGCGAGGCCCTGTCCCACCAGTCTAACCACTGGCGGGGAGGGCGCAAGGGGTATCAGCTTGCAAACTCACTCATTCGCCGACACGATCAACCGCGCCCGCCTCGCCATCACAGGACAGGCCAGCACCGCCGCCGCCGCGCCCCTGCCTGCGCCTCAGTCCACACAGCGCCCCGTCGCGCCCCCTGCGCCCTCTGTGCGGCCCGTCCTACCCTCTGCTGACGCGGTGCGCGGTTCCTGCCCTCTGTCGCCCGGCGCGGCCCGCCTATGGACCTCCCTGCATGATCTGGCGCGGCACGTCGCCCTGGTGCGCGGTCACGCCGTCTTGCCCACGTCCCTGACATTTCATCTGCCCGCCGTGATCGTCGCCGCGCTGGTGGACTACTCCGAGCGGCATCTGTACCGACTGGCCGACGAGCTGCGCGCCGCTGGCCTGATTGACGAGCGCGGCCACGTCGCCCAGGTCGGCCACCTGCGCCGCTATGACGGCACGCTGTGGGCGATCCGGCTCCAGCCCGACGCCCCCCCGCCAAGACTGCGCTGGTGGGATTTCCAGCACGACTGGAGGCCCGACTTTGCCGAGGACTACAGCAACGAGAAGGGCGCATGGCGGGCTGTGCAGGAGGCCATGTCAGAACCACTCAGTCCTACAGGACAGAACGCGGTTCAGGAACTGGGCAACAGATGGGCCGCTGCCACAAAATTGAAGAAAACGCCCGCTGGAGATGGTTCTGACATGCGCCCAGGGCGCGTTTTGTACGCCGTCGCCCGCGATCTGCCCGCCCTGCTACATCTGCACCCCCGACAGCGCCACCGTGAAGTGTCCCGGCTGGCCTCTGATCTGGCCCACGTCCTGAACGAACCCGGCCGCTACCGGCAACACTGCGCCGCGATTTACCGCGCCCTGGACGCCGAGAACGAGCAGCGCCCCGGCCTAAGCGTGCTGGCCCTGCAACTGCACCGACTAGCAGCCGACCTCGCTGAGCTGGCCCCCTGGAGAAAACCCGGCGCAGTGCTGGCCTCGCGGCTGGCTTAACCCTGAGCGACAAATGACGCCCTGCGCCTACTGCAACGGTCACGAGTAGGGCCAGCCGTCCACTGCCGCCCGCGTATGGGGGGGGGTACTCGGGGCGGCCCTGGCAGGGGCAGCATCTACTGGACCCTCGGTCAGATGCCCTATTTCTGCCAGTTCTGTACTGAAATAGGCGCTGCTGAAAATTGCAGCCCCCTAATCAATTGATAGCCCGCTTAGATGCAAGGTCAAGGACGGAATCAGCCGCTCCTGGGGCGGGTTATTTGCTTAGCAGGCCGAGAAATCTAAGCAAGCGTGGTAGACTGCTGTCCTAAGAGGCTTTGCGGCCTCTGCAACCCAACGAATCCTATTTACGGAGGCCAAACATGCCAGCCGATGCGCCCGCTTATGCTTTGATGCCGGAACTTGTTAACGCCCCCAGACTGATGACGGCCCGCGACGTGGCGCTGGTGCTGGCTTGCTCCCCCCGCACGGCAACGAATCTCATCTCCAGCGGCAAGTTGCCCGCCGTGCGGCTGGGACAGGGCCGCACGGCCTACCGCGTCAGCAGGGACGTCCTGGCTGACTTCATCCAGCGGCACGCTACCCGGCAGGACAGCGCGGCCTAGCCCCATGACAGACACGGCCAAGGGCGCGACAACCCCCAGCCACGCCACCACCAGCAGCAACAGGCTACGCACCCGCGCTGTCCTGTATGAAGCTGATCGGCGCGACGAACGAACCAAAAAGCGCAGGGCCAAACG
>NZ_BMOL01000049.1 GCF_014647055.1 Deinococcus aerolatus
CGAGGAAGACCGGCTCTGTGAGCTGAGGATCCCGGCAGCCCCGCTCCACCCGGCGTTTCTTCGCCCCGATCGAACTCGCTCCGGGCAGGTGGGTGCACAGGTCACTCTGATTTACGCTTCGGGCCGTGACCATGGCGAAGATGAGATCGACGACACGCTGCAGCGTGTCGTGGCGGAGGAAAGGCACGCAAGCTTTGAAGTGGCGGGTCAGTTCGGTACGCTGAAGATCGGCGGGTTTTGGAGTCGTCACACACCCAAAACACCGCCGATTGTCGTGCCGGTTCGCAACCAGGCACACGTTTAGGAATGTTCCGTCCAGCACAGCTCTAGCCTGAAGATGTCCGGTACAGAGCCCAGAGTGTCAACCACCGAGACCTGGGTCCACAACTTCCTAGCACCAGTTCTCCTGAAGCCAAGAAACGGCGCGTGGAACGCGCCGTCCACGATACGCAGCTCACGGCTCAGGTCTTTCTAGCCCTGTTGCTGGTCCACCTCCCTCCGGGCAAGATCCTGATGAGCGTGGACCGCACAACTTGGGAACACGGGGATTCACCGCTCAACCTGTTGGTGCTGGGTGCGGTGGTCCACGGCTTTACGATTCCGCTCGTCTGGGTGGCGCTGGACCATACGGGCAACAGCGACACCAGGGCACGCATATGGCTGGTTTTGCGACTGCTGGAGGCCCTTCCAGCGCGACGCTGGAAGGGCCTGGTGGCGGACCGGGAGTTCATCGGGGCCGAGTGGTTCCGCTTTCTGCGCCGGAAAGGGATTCGCCGGGCCATTCGGATTCGAAAAGACACCGTCCTAGACGAACTATCAGCGGGCGAGTGGTTCCGGGAGCTACAACCCGGTCAGTTCCGGATGATTGCGGAGCGGACCGAGGTTTTTGGTGAACTTATGCGGGTGGTGGCCACCAGGTCACCCGCGGGTGACCTGGTGATCATCGCAACGGATTTTCACGTGTGGGAAACGTGGCAGCTGTACAAGCTTCGCTGGACCATCGAGTCCACGTTTGGCTCGCAAAAGTCGCGGGGCTTCGATTTGGAGCGGACCGGAGTCACGGACCCCACACGGTTGGAGCGGCTGTTCGGTCTGGTGACCCTGGCCTGGTTGGCCTGCCTGCGGGTGGGCGTCTGGCGGCATGAAACCAAACCGATCCGGGTGCTGGCCCATGGCCGCAAGGCCATGAGCCTCGTGCGCTACAGCTCGGAAGAACTGCGCCATGTGCTGCGGTGGGTCCCCGAGAGACTCGGCGAGATACTACGTGTCTTGATACGCCCTTTCCCCGCACTGGGACAACCGGAAACCGAAGTTGTCAGCTACCTGAATGCCAGAGGCTCCATTCTCATGTGGACAGGTTCTCCGGGTTCAGGTCAGCTCTGGCATCACACAATCCTGGGTCATATCCCAGCGTACGCTTCTGAGCAGTCAATGGACTACCATTAGACTCTTCGGCGAGATTGGCTCGAGTTAAAGTATTCCAACGCTGCCGTGTAAACGGCAATTAATTGCTCGTGATTTTGCTCTGGAGTGTAGGACGCTTGAAAGGCCTGGTAAACCTGATTCCGCATCTTCTGACGTTCATGCGGGTGGTCCCATAGCCAGCGGGCTCGATCCACTAGACTGTTTGCGTCTCCAGGCTGGAATAACAGCCCAGTATGCCCCGGTTCGATCAATGCACCCAGCGCTCCCAGACGGCTTCCTAGCACCGGCAGACCTACTCCCCAGGCCTCAATCAGAGTCATAGGAAAGCCCTCATACCACTCTGAAGGTAGTATCAGGAACGCGGCTCCCTGCATTAGTTTCAGCACGTCTGCGCGATCAAGCTGCCCCAACCAGCTCACGCCGGGCAAGCTGTGGGCAGCTTCGGCAACCTGTGGGGCCAGTGGGCCGTCGCCAAGAATACAAAGTGGAATGGTCGTTCCCAGCTCTGTCCAAGCACGCAACAGCGTCTCTATGCCCTTTTCTGCCGACAATCGTCCTACGAAGAGGACGTAGCCACCATCTCCCGCACCGGCTCCGGGGCTATCTTCCAGAAAGTTAGGCTTGATCGCGATGCGCTCAGCCGGCAGTCCGCCCGCGATGAATTTTTCACGAGCAAACTCGGTTAGTGCAATATAGCGGTCCACGCCCGTGTGGTACGTGCCCGCCGCCCGGTGCACCGTCTGCATGGCCGCCACCACCGCCGACGCACTGAGGCTGTCCCGGTAACAGCTATGGCGCACAGCACTTAGGGGCAGCTTGCCCAGACAATCCTCGCAGACGTGGCCATCTCGGAAGAATAGGCCATTGGCACACAGTAGGCGGAAGTTATGCAGGGTCTGCACCACGGCGGCCCCACCCGCGTGTGCGCCGCTGTATACGGCGGGTGACAGCAGTGGAAACGTATTGTGGAAATGTACGATTTCAGAGCCGTATTCATGGACCATCGCCTTAATCTTGCGGGCCACCTGAGCATTCCAGAGGGTATGGGCTGCAGCTTTGAGACGGAGAGTCTGGCCGATGACATCATTGCTAACTGTAAAGGTCCGCACATCATGGCCGTGGCGACGAAGCAGCGACGTCTCCGCCCGGAACACCGTGTCTTCACCGCCCGCCTGTTGATAGAAATTGTGGACTACCAATACTCTCATGACTTAGCCTTCGTACCGGGCGGGTTGCAGGAGGGAGCGGTAGCGGTGACGATACCCCCGCGCCATGCCATCAAGATTGAAGCGCTCCACGACGCCCGCCCGCTCCTGCGCCACGACACCGACGTAATGATCGAGGTTTTCTATGGTGCCCGCCAGTACGCGTGCCAGGCAGGACACGTCTTCCAGATCACACAGCAGCGGATAACCAGGGGGGAAGATCTCATTCAGACCCCGGACGCTCGTAGCGACCACAGGTATGCCTGCCATCAGCGCTTCGATGGCCACCAGACACAACCCCTCAAAACGGGAGGGCACTAGCATCACGTCGTAATTGCCCATATGCTCGGCCAGATTGGCAACCGGTTCGGCCAGGGTAACGGTCCAGGGCAGACTGTGGGTCTGAATCCACTGCCTCAGCAGGTTTTCCAGCGAGCCATGTCCCAGGATAGTGACCTCTACCGGACGAGCGGTCAGGGCTGCGGCGGCGGTCAGTACGTTAGGGAGCAGATCTACTCCCTTCTGCAGTTCCAGACGACCTGCGAAAAGCACCCGGGTCGGGCGGCCTGCGGGGCGGGAATCCTGCCTCAGCAGGTCACTTCCCTGAGACAAAACGCCGTTGTAGACCACACACGCTTGGTCTTCAGGAATGAGGGGCAGATGTTGGGCCGACTGAAATTCCCGCAGCCCGTCCAGACAGGCCTTCGAGACTCCCACCACCTCAACGTGGCGCAAGTGATGTTCAACTAGACGCCCTATCCGCTGCCAGGCGGGCCAGATTTCGGAGTTATGAACCGTACGGACGATCCGTGTAGCAGTAGGCAGGCCCAGCAATGATGCGACCGCAAACGTCGTCTCGGGGATCTCAGTGTGCAGATGAACGATCTCAGGGCGTATCTTCCAAATCAGTCGGTTCAGGCGAATCCCTGCCTGCACCAGCCCGCCGCGCCTGAAGCCCAGGGTTGTACCGCTGTGGACCGGCATCTCCAGCCGCTCCAGTCGTCGGACCATCTCCTGTCCCACTGGGTTGTCGGCCACGCCGCCCACTGCAAAAAAGGAGAAGTTGAATTCGGCATGCAGCTCCTCAGCCAGCGAGATCGCTACGTTCTCTGCCCCACCCATATCGAGATGGGTAATGACATGCAGGATGCGGGGATGGGCGGGATGCGGCATGGCAGGCTTTACTGGGAAGTGGGTTTCGCAGAAACACCCTGCAAGTGGTGTGGGGTACGGAGGGTCAACATCATCACAGAGGATACAACTTCAGTTGGCCTGGTGAGGGTTCCCCATTTGCGGTGCCAGCCAGATTGAGGCGAACTCGACTCGCGAGTTCGCCTCCACTACTGCGCTTTGGTGCGTCTTGCCGAGCTCGAAGTGGAGAGTGCAAGCATTAAAACTGTCCTGGACAGCGTTTTACAGCCATGGGCGCAAACTGCAAGATCTCAGACACTGAGCCCGGCAAGGCAGGCAGTCATCACAAAGCGGCCCAGCAACTGCCATGGCTCCTCTCGGAAAGTGCCTGGGATCCGGACGCGTTCCATCAAGCCCGCCTCAAGCTAATGCGAGGTGGGCGCCATACGGCGCCCACTGATGATGCCGTGCTCGTGATCGACGAGACGGGGGATCGCAAGTACGGCACGCACACGGCCCACGTCGGACGGTAGTACCTGGGCAGCCTGGGCTAAATAGATTTAAAGAACGCCGGGAGGCCAGCGGGTCAGATGATCCTGTCCTTAATTCTTTGCACCTGGATTTCTTTGCCACCCTGACACGGAGACCGCCACCCGTGGACCATGCCGGTGGTTTGGTGTCCTGGCGCCCGGCACGGTCTGGGATCAGCTGAGTTGCGCCGCCGGCAGGGTCAACGTGAAGGTGCTGCCCGCCTGCCCTGAGCTGACCGTCAGGCGGCCGC
>NZ_BMOL01000050.1 GCF_014647055.1 Deinococcus aerolatus
AACCAAACTGGAGGTCGGCTGGCAACTCGTTTTCCGTCCAATCTCATAAAATCTGTCAGGCCGCCAGGGTGGTGTCCTCAAAACGGTGAGCATTCCAGCACCAGCGCCGCTGGTGCTGGAATGCGATGAATTATGCACATTTGTGATGCGGCACACCCATCAGCTCTGGATTTGGCTCGCCATGGACCGACACACGCGCAAAATCGTGAGTTGCTTTATGGGACGGCGGGATGCAATCAGCGCATTTGGATTGTGGGAGGGTCTACCCACCCCTTACCTTGACGCGGTCTGTCACACAGACCGCCTGGGGGCCTACAAAAGTGTCGTTTTTGGCGCGCTGCACCGCATCGGTGGCACCCAACATATGGAGCGATTCAATGCCACGCTCAGAGTGCGCCTGGCGCATCTGGTTCGAAAAACGCTGTCTTTCAGCCGCAAGCAAGCCAATCTGGAGATGCTGATCTGGCTGTTCATTCACCGCTACAACGCGTCATTACCTTGAACCCTCTACCCATCGGGTGTCGGGCGGGTCCAGGGGTGGAAGAGCAGATTGCCCGCTCTGGAGCGGCTGCACGTCACGGGAGCTTCTCGTCAAACCTTCCATCCTCTGGCTGGAGTCCTGGATGAGCTGCCCTCCAGATGAGCGAGTTGCCGTCAGGCTGTCACCCACTGGGCCGTCATGGGAGTGCCCAGGTGCGCCCGGCATCACGGCCACCCCTGCCGCCGCCCAGACAGCCCGTCCTCTGGCCGCTCTACATGGTGCTGTTCTTCTTCGCGGTGATCGTTCCGGTGGTGGTCCTCAAGAACGCTGGGCGGGCCCTACCACGCTGGGTCTTCGAGGCCAGGTGTGAGCAGACCTATCGGCAGAGCGTTTTCCCCCAGTACAGCGTCCCTGGCTTCTCGTATCTCTACTTTGAGCGCAGCACCGGATTCTCACGCAGGACGGATCCCGCCAGCCAAGCACGCCGACGCAACACTTCGACTACCGAGGCGCAGATGGTGGCCACCGATTTCAGCCATGAGTAGGGGCCATATGAGGACCCTCGCCGCGTGGCGCTGACCTGCCGCACGGATTTACAGGCCCGCACCCATCTCCAGCCGTTCCGCTGAGCTGAGGTTATGGACGGCGGGACGGGGCAGCTGGGGCCTCGCGCTGTGCCGTTCTGGCCTCAAATAGTTCCCGAGGCATCAGCGTCAACTCGCGGGCATGCCCGCTGACATTGCGGGTGCAGCGTTGGCGTACCGGACAGTGCAGGCAGTCTCGACGCGCAAAGCGTACCGAGATCAAGATCCTTATTTTCTGCGAATGAAACGTCAATTCCCCGAAGTGGCAGGTGCTGACGCATCTTCACCAACCCTGGAGCCCGCCAGGATGTGACGTGGCTGTTTGACGCTTGATGTCATGGTTAAACGGCACCCAAGGAGCTCTATGTTAAAAGCAATTCAGCGTTCGCCGCCCGCCACAGTCCTTCTCTGCTTCATGGCGGTGGCCACCACCGGGCTGCTCAGTGCCTGTGGAGGCACTGATTCGTACGCGTCCGTGCCGCCGGTCACCTCACCGTCCCCGAACCCAACGCCAGCTCCCGGGCCAAACCCAATCCCAGATCCCACACCACCCCCTGGACCCGCACCCGTTCCTGCGCCTGCGCCCACGGTGACGGCGACCAGCCCGCGCACCTCTCAGACGAGCGTGCTGCAGGACGCCCGCATCACGGCGACCTTCAGCGCTGACATGAACGCCGCGACCCTGACCAGCAGCAGCTTCACCCTGCGGGACAGCGCTGGGGTTACGGTGCCCGGCATGGTCAGGTATGACGTGGCGAGCCGCACGGCCACCTTCACGCCAAGCACCCTGCTCCGCCGCGGCGTTCAGTACAGTGTCGCCCTGAGCGGCGCCATCACCGCCGCGGCCGGCATCCCGCTGGTCGCCACCGGCTGGAGCTTCGTTGCCGCGGCCGGCCCCGCCCCGGTGGCTCTGGGCACCGCAGGGGACTTCGCGATCCTGGCGCAGAGCGCGGTGTCCACCACCGGCCCCACGAGCGTCACCGGGGACCTGGGGCTCAGCCCGGCGGCCGGGACGTACTACACCGGCTTCTCGGACACCATGGACGCTACGAACAGCTTCTCCACCTCGCCGTACGTCACCGGACGGCTGTACGCCGCGAACATGGCCTCACCCACCCAGGTCAAGCTGACCACTGCCGTTGGAGACATGGGCACCGCGTACACCGACGCGGCTGGACGGGCGAATCCCACCGCCACGGAACTGGCGTCCGGGGAACTCGGCGGGCTCACCCTCGCACCCGGATTGTACAAGTGGAGCAGCGCGGTCCTCGCCAGCAACGACGTGACGCTGAAGGGAGGGCCGAACGACACCTGGATCCTGCAGGTCGGGCAGACGCTGAATCTCGCTAGCGGCGTGCACGTGACGCTCGCGGGCGGTGCGCAGCCGAAAAACATCACCTGGGTGGTGGCGGGTGCGGTGACGCTCGGAACCGGCAGCGGCCTGGAGGGCGTGGTTCTCGGGAAAACCGGGATCGTGCTGCAGACCGGCGCGGTGATGCACGGCCGGGCTCTGGCGCAGACCGCCGTGACGCTGGACGCCAGCACCGTCACCACGCCGTAAAACGCATGATTTGAACGATGCAGACCCAGATCCGGGTCTGCATCTTCTGCGCTCGCGCATCTGGGTCGACCGGGTTCAGCCATTCCGGCTGGGTCTCATACGGACTCCGATTAGTTGGTTGAGAGAGCCCACCAGTGAAAGAGGGTGTGCTGGGTGAGGAGGTCCGGCTGTGTTTCAAGCCAGGCGCAACGTTCGGCCAGCACGTCAGAGAAGTCGTCCAGCGTGTCTAATGCTCGATTGGGGTTGCTGGCCTTGCTGGACGCCAGCAGGCCGTACCGCTTGTCCTCGGCGTCCTCGTACCGAGTCCGCACGTAGGCTTTGGCCGCTTCTAGGTCACGGGTCAGGTACACCTCGAAGCCTTGAGACTGGACACGCCCGGTCAGCCCTCTTGCATCCTCCTCCTCGCCATCCAGCAGGGCGTGCACCCAGCGGTACAGGTCTTCGGCGAGATGCGAGCGCAGCGACACCGTGAGGTCCAGCGCGTCGTTGCTCAGCACCTGCGCGGCGTTCGGAAACAGGTGGGTGATCTTCTCGGGGGCGTGCAAGATCCAAGACTTCTCGCTGCCTTCCAGTGCGGCGTTCCACCCGGCCAGGCCTCCCTCTTCGCCGATGTAGATTTCCTGGCCCTCGCCGATCAGGCCCACCAGCATGGCCCAGCCGGGCATCTGGGCCCCGAGCCGGAGGAAATCCTGGAATGAACCCCTCGGACAGGACCACGGGCCAAGTCACTTCGCCCCGGTCAGCGGCTACGCTGACCAGACC
>NZ_BMOL01000051.1 GCF_014647055.1 Deinococcus aerolatus
CCCAGAGTTCGGCCTGCGGCGATGTGACAAGGGGCGTGCTGAGGGTGAGGGTGGCGGGCACCACACCGGCGCGGGGCACACCGACACTGCCCCCCACCACGACGGGGGCGGCGAGCGCGCTGCCGAGGACCAGGGGAGCGAGCAACGGCAAAAGGAATCGGGTCATCAGGAACTCCAGGGGAACAGAAGACAGAAGGGGAAGTCGGTGCTGGACCGACTTCCCCTCAACGTGCCGGTGGGTGGGCTCAGGGGATCAGGTACGGCCCGGTGGGCACGTCCAGATTCCCATGGGCGTCATTGCCCCAGGCCACGACGGTGCCGTCGGCCTTCAGCGCGAGGCTGTGCAGGTACCCAGCCGCGATGGCCACGACGTCCGTCAGGCCAACGGGCATATTCAGCTGCCCGTCGTCGTTGTCGCCCCAGCCGACGACGGTGCCGTCGGCCTTCAGCGCGAGACTATGGAAGATGCCGGCGGAGATGGCCACGACGTCCGTCAGCCCAGCAGGGATGGTCGTCTGCCCCAGACCGTTGTAGCCCCAGGCCACGACGGTACCATCGGCCTTCAGCGCAAGGCTGTGCAGGTGCCCAGCCGCGATGCCGACGACGTCCGTCAGCCCGGTGGGGATGTTCAGATTCCCATAGCCGTTGCTGCCCCAGACCACGACGGTGCCGTCCTGCTTCAGCGCCAGGCTGTGTTCGGTACCAGCCGAGATGGCGACGACGTCCGTCAGCCCGGCGGGGATGGCCGTCTGCCCCTGGGCGCCGTTGCCCCAGGCCACGACGGTACCGTCGGCTTTCAGCGCGAGGCTGTGGTTGGCGCCACCCGCGATGGCGACGACGTCCGTTAGCCCGGTGGGGATGGTCGTCTGCCCCTGGCTGCCCTGGCCCCAGGCCACGACGGTGCCGTCCTGCTTCAGCGCCAGGCTGTGGTTCCAGCCAGTAGAGGTGGCGACGACGTTCGTCAGGCCAGCAGGCACGTCCGTCTGACCATTGCCGTTGCTGCCCCAGGCGATGACAGTGCCGTCCTGCTTGATGGCCACGCTGTGCACGAAGCTCGTGGCACCGAAGCTCTTGAGGAACTGCAGGGCCTTCTGGGCCTGAGCGCGGCCTTCGTTGCCCGCCTTATCGGCCGCGATGACCAGCAGGTCCGCCGCGCCACTGGTGGTGGGCGTCCAGTTCAGGGACCACTGTCCGGAACCGGGAGTGAACATCACCTCGGCCACCCCGTTCTGCCCCCACTCGGCAGCGTCGGTGCTGCCGATCAGCATGCTGCCGTCGAACACCCGGATGGCCATCAGGTCGCCGTCGTCGCTGGCGGTGCCAGCGAGCGTGATGTCCTGTCCAGCGGTGACGGTGCCCACAGCGTTCAGGGTCACCTGGGGGGCCTGGGTGTCCAGGCTCAAACCGGTCTTGTCGAAGGCAATGCTGAACGTCTTGCTGAACGTGGTGGGCGCGGCAGTTTCCGCGCCGGTGGCCTGCCACGCCTGGGTGGTGGCCTTGATGAACAACGCGCTGGTACTGGTCGTGCCGATGACCTTGACGCGAGCCCCCAGCTTGCTGCTGCCAGCCAGCACCTCGGCCACCCCGTTCAGGGGCGTGCCCTGGGCGTCCACCACCTGATAGTCGATACCGCTGTAGTCGCCGGTAGGCACGACGGTGCCCTGGGCATTGAGGACGTTCAGGCGTAAGTCCAGGGTCTCCTGGGTGGCGACGCTCTTCCACTTGAACTTGTCGGCGAACGTGGTGGTGCCCTCGCTGGCGAGGGCGTGCAGTTGGAGGTTGATCGTGCTGCTGCCCTGGGTCAGGTCGACGCCGTCGTTGGTGCCGTAGGCGAGGAAGGTGCCCTCGACGTTGTCCTTGCCGATGTTCTCGAAGGTGTAGGTGCCGCGGGGCAGGACGACGGTGGCGTTGGGCTGGGTGCTGCTCAGCGTCAGGAAAGTCTGGGCACCGTTCTGCTGGTAGACGTTCTGGCCGTTGAACTGGACGTAGGTGCCCTGGGCGTTCTTGACCTTGATTTTGAGGTGGGTGACGGTGCTGCGGCCGTCGGGGCCGGTGGGGAGGCCCTGGGTCTTGAAGGCGGCGAGGGGGGAGGCCAGGGTCAGGGTCACCATGTTGCCGCTGGTGGGAGTTGGAGCGGGCTGAGGGGCCTGCTGACCGCAGGAGGCGAGGACGAGACCGAGGGTGGTGAGAACCAGCAGACCAGTGGGACGACGCATGACAGCTCCTGTCCAGAGGGGGCTCTGGAATGAATGGGGGAAGACCACTGGGACGCAAGGCCAGGGTGGCTGGCGGTCAGGGACGGCGGAAAGCTCAGGTGGATCGCGGGAGAGGGCCCAAGGCTGGCCGATTCACATCAATCTGACCTTGTGTGAGCACGATCTCAAGATGAGGGTCACAAAACTCTCACAACAAAGGTGATTGAGAGGAGACGCCTCGCCAAGGGAGGACAAGCAAGGCTCGGATGCCAGATTAGGGTATACCCCAACTTCGCATCAGATTAGGGGCTGAAAAGCGTCAGATTAGGGTTGATTTCAGGATTATCTGACAGTCTCGCATGAGGGTCTAGATCCCAATCAGCCACCTCAACCCTATCGACCTACGAGCCGAGTTACGCTGCGTGGTCAGATGCGGGATTACGACGACATTCAAAAGTACAGACTGCAACTTGCGGCGCTCATGGAAGAACGCCACATAGGGCGGATCTTGATGAAGTCGGTGCTGCGTCCTGATCTGGAACTGGCGGACAGGATCGTCCTGAACCTGGACTATCAGGCAGGCCATTCCATCACCTTGCTGGAGATCGCGCAGGATGAGGCCGATATTGCAGAGCTGTATGGGGAAACTGCGGAAGAGTTATTTGCGGATGCCTTCGGCACGACAGGTGGAGTCGCATTTATTGATCCCACTCACGGGCTCCAACTGGCTGGGATGGGTGGTGGCCCACCCGTCTTCGGAACCCGCCTGGCAGACATGCTGGAGGCCATTGACCGACTTGAAGAGTATGCAGACGCTTTGGACAGGGATTCATTCTGCAAAGACCCCACCGGCGCAGTCGCAGATGCTATTCGCTGGCAGATGACAGTGTTAGGAGAGGCGGCCCGAACCATTCCAGACCACTTACGCTCCGAGTATGACGCCATCCCTTTCAAGGCGCTCTGTGGCTTGCGGGATGTTTGGAGTGAACCCATAACTCCGGACCAGTGGTCAAGCACTTCTAAGCGGAATGATAGCGGGCGGCGAA
>NZ_BMOL01000052.1 GCF_014647055.1 Deinococcus aerolatus
TCAGCCACCACCCGGTCCTTGGTCATAGCCAAGTGTGCGCTTCCAACCAGTCAACGGACTACCAATAAGAGCAGCAGGCCCGTGACCATCCAAGCCAAGATGTGGGCGTTACGGACATCGTTCCACAACCCCTGCTGGATATGGGCGAATACGGCTTGATAGAGTACGGGGGCGTCCCCGGTAGCATTTTCGGTTGTCACAAATAGAAAGCGTCCCTGGTAGGGGATACTTTCTCATACTTTGTGTCAGGCCGTCAGGCACCGTCCCTTTCGCATCTTTTGCTGTTCGGGTCAACTTCTATTTGCGGTGATTACACAATCAGTCTTGAAGGTTTTCATTGTAGCCAGGTCTTTTACATAATTCCTCTATCATACCTAAACCTTTCTTGAAGGATATAATAGAGACAAGACGATAGTTACTTTTAAATAAGTGATCAATTATGAGTGTACCGATCCATGCCGCCATACCCAGTACGAGATATGTTAGCGCAATCAATATCCGTCTTTTCCTACTACCAAAGTTTAGATCACGCTCAACTTTAACAATTATCCTGCCTTTATCATAAGCCCGATCGGAAAGCCATCTTGAATTGGCTCGTGTTATATTTGTAGGTTCAGTAACAATAGCTTCGTCTGACCAAATCATACGTAAACCTTGCTTATTGCATCTCGCCGAGAAATCAGTATCTTCGCCTCCTCTAATGGCGTAGGCTTCCGAAAAATAACCTATTTGGTCAAACACTTCGGCGCGGAGAAGTACATTCCCCGCGCCCCAATACTTAACTGGTGTGCCTGTCGGATGGCGTTTGCGAGTCATAAATGGCAAAAATGCTTTTAGCTCATCCGGTAGGATTGTTAGGACCGGACCAGCTACAATATCAGCGTTGTAATTTTTCAATGCAAAATACATATGTATGAGCCAATTTGGGGTGGGTACCTCATCATCATCCAGAAAGGCAATAATATCGGCATCCAACTTATTAGCTTCCCTAATGGCTCTATTTCTTGCAAAAGAAACGCCTTTTTTTGATTCAATAAAATATTGAATTTCACCAAACTCATATTTAATGTGAGAAGCCGACCCAAGAGGATCATTGTCTACCACAATAATATCAATTTTACAATCAGCAGGTCTATTAATCAGGCTCAGGTTTTCGAGCAAGTTATGCAAAGCTTTATGGCGCTTATAAGTGCATATACATATTGCGATTGATTCCATTATTAACCTCTCAAGAGTTTAGATGATTTAAAGAACGATCCCGCAATAAGGATGTCAATAGCTATGTATCTTAACCAAGAGGAAAACTTTTCCTTGTCTTAAAGGCCACAATACTCCAAAGAGTCAATACTAGCAGCAGATCACTTGCCAAGCTTGCCCACACTGCCCCCAGCCATCCGTATCGTGGTAGCAACCACAGGTTGAGCAGACCGTTCACTACGGCTACTCCCACCTGCACCGCGCTGCGTGTGCCTTGATACCCAGCTCCCGTCAAGGCATCAGCAGCAAAATAATGCAGGGTCTTTAGAAGCACTAGCGGCGAGAGCCAGCGCAACACGTCAGCGGTAGCGGCGAAGTCAGCCCCAAACAACAGCGGCAAGGCAGGGGCACACAGCCACAACACCGCAGCTATCAGCAGACTGTATCCCCCAGTCCAGGGAAGGAGTTGCAAGGCGAACGCGGTACTGCCCCTCAGTCCCGACTGACCACGTTGGAAGAACCTAGCATAGGCGGCATAGAGTACCGAACGGACAGGTGTGAATGCCGTATCGACAATACGGTAGGCTGCCGCGTAGACGCCGGCCGCCTCAGCGCTGACCAGCCGGGCAAGCATAATTTTATCGATATCGTTGTAGATGCTCTGGGCACTGAGACTCAGCGCAAAAGCACCACCCTCGCGGGCTTCCTGTCTGACTGGACGCAAGGACAGCGGTCCCCAGCCCAAGTCACGGCGCACCAACGTCACTGCACAGATGGCACTGACAGCGGTACTGATGAAGAACAAGGCAGACCAGGCCAGCGCAGTCTTCGGCACCGGCAGTGCGAAGAGCAGGCCCGCAGCCGCCAACCTCACCAGCGCAGGAAATAGCTGAATCGCCGCTGTTCTGTCCAGCCGATTGAATGCCTGGAAGGCCTGTCCGGAAACATCAATCAGACGGGCGAACAGCAGATCAGACAGGGCCACCAGCAGCAGCAAAGTCAGCGGCAAACCGGGAGGAAGGACGAATTGTGCCACTGCGATGACTAAGAGCGTTAGGGCCAAGGATGTGGTAAGCGTCGTCGCCACAGCCGCGCCCCAATAGGTAGGAAAGGTCTGATGGTCACGGACAGTATGTTTGATTAATAGGTTGCCGCTTCCCCAACTGGCGAAGGGTGCAGCGATGGCCACCAAAGCGGTCACCGCCACGAAACTACCATACTGTGCGCTTCCCAGTGCACGGGCAATCAGCACGAAGTACAGGAGTTGCACGCCCGCTCGTAGTGCCTGACCGCCCATCATCCATAGGCTGTTTGTCCTCAGGTTGGCATCCGTCATAAATTACAGTGCGTGGGCTTTTGAGATAGGGGCGCGGGCACCGTTGTGGGTGATGAGAATTTGCTCCAGACCGACGCAAAGCGTCCCGTCCAACAGCCAACCGGCGGCCTCGATTTCAGGCCTCTTCGTGTTGGGACATTCTCCGATAACAATCCGAACCTCACCTCCAGATTCCTTCTCAGCACCATTCCCGGTATGTCTACTAGTTTGAGCAGGGTGGTTTGTCCAATTGCCAAATCCACCGTATCTTGGTACTTCATATTCATTAGGCACACAATGTCCTCCACCGGAATGTCAATGTACTGGAAGCTGCGCGGAGTTTTACACCGCACGAGTGCTCCATAGAGGTCATTTGAAAATTCAATGACAGAGGGCCCCCCAGCCACGCCCTGGTTATGCGGCTGAACGACTATCAGTGAGCTATTCTGTCTCCCCCAAGCCCCATCAAGCGCACCATACGCGGACGGCCTCGCCGTCCTGACCGGGAGGTTCTTGACGGCATCACATGGTAGTGCTCCAGAAATCCCGACAGAAAATGGCCCACCCGTTGAGAGGGTCGGGCACACTGGAGGG
>NZ_BMOL01000053.1 GCF_014647055.1 Deinococcus aerolatus
CGCTGGTGCGCCTGGTCAGCCGCTTCGAGGCGCGGGGCAAACTCCGATCCGGCCGTTGAGCACGGACCAGCTACGTTTTTCCCATGCCCTGACCTGACCTGTTGACCGGCGTGTCGATCAGGGGCGGGCATCAGCGACCCGTCGCTGCACCGTTGGACCAAGGAATTCGGGCGTCAGGGGACGGCAGCCTTCCCCGGTCACGGGAAGGCCAGGCTTACTGTAGATCAGGCAGAGGCAACCGCCTCGGAGTGTCGCGCATGATGAAATCGGCTGGCCATGGCTCAGCGCATGATGAACCGCCCGCACACCGATCTTGGGATTACTCAGCCTCCGCCGGCGGTGGGGATCGACGTGTCGTTGATTCCCACCTTGCTCCGCAAGAGTTGGGTAGGCTTACAATCGGATTGGACCGAGACACAAGGGTCACGTCGAGCGCACCAGCTCAGGATCAGGCTCGTCCAGGTACTAGGTTGAGCTCACCAAGCCAACAGTTGTTCAGGGCATCACCAACTTCCAAAAATCCAGCAAGAGCCAGACGAATTTCCCTCAGGCAGGACTGACGCAGAAACGGAAGCCGTATAATACTACACGAATTCACATAGAAATCTTGTGCTCCACCCCGTACACTGGCCCATAATGCAAAGTCCGCCCCGAAAAATTGTAGCTACAGATAACGTTGATTTCCGACCAGTTTTCGCAACGCTCAGACGCTATTTGCCACTACTAATCTTGACGCCACTGGTGGTGGCTGGCGTGATCTATGGGCTGTCCAGCCGGCAGGCCTCAGTGTATGAGTCAGTAGCCAGCATCATCTCAGTGGATAACAACGCTCAGAATTCGCTGATCAACAATACGTTGGTCACGGCCCCACCTTTGCCACCGGGCGCGGTAGAGCGGGTGATGCACAGCCGCTCCTTAGTGAGTGACGTGGGTGAACGCCTGGAGCGGAGTAACCTGGACCCTGGGATCATCCAGCAGATACGCAGCGATCTGAACCGCGAGTTGGCCACCCGTTCCTTTACCCGCTTCAAGGTGCGCGCCCTATTGGACGCCCAACAGCGCGGTGTGTATGAGATTCGCGCTCAGGGAGAAACCCCTGAGGCTGCCAGACAACTGGCTGAAACCAGCGTGGCCGCGTTGCTGGCCTGGGATAACGCTCGCGCCAAAGAGAGTGTGACCCGTTCGAGACAGAGCCTCCAAGGACAGCTTCAAAATCTAACAGCCCGACTTGCGGCCGTCAGCGACCCGCTGGAACGCCAGAGCCTGCTGGCAGCCCGGGGACAGGTGCTGCAAGATCTCGCGCAAGTATCTGTACTGGAAGCAGCCGCCACCGGCACACTGACCAAGGTGGCAGAAGCGGAAGCTCCTATCGCCCCGATCTCTCCGCGCCCCCTGCGCAACGCCGTGCTGGCCGGGCTGCTCAGCCTGCTTCTGGTGACGATGGGCGTGCTGGTGAGTGACAGCCTGCGCCGCCGGGTCAACGGCCCCGAGGACTTGCTGCACCTGGGCCTGCCTGTGCTCGCGCAACTGCCGCTGGTGCGCCGCAAGCAGTTGGCCGCTGGCTTTCTACCGGCCAGTCACAGCGGCCCGCTGTACGAGGGGCTGGGATTCTTGCGCATCAACTTGCAGTCCCTCCTGGGGGAAGGGGAAGGCCGGCGGCTGGTCATCTCCAGCTCTTACCCGGGCGAGGGCAAGAGTTCGTTGACGGCCGCGCTGGCCGAAAGCCTGGGCATGAGCGGTCAGAAGGTGCTGGTGCTTGACGCGGATCTGCGCCGTCCCACCCAGCTCAAGGTTTGGGCCCCCGACCGGATTGGCACCCACCCGCTGCTCGGCACGGACCTGACCCTGCCGCCCGCCAACACGATGACCGAGATGTTCCTGCGGCCGGCTGCGGCGCACGCCACGCAGGTGGCCCACAACGTGGACCTGCTGCCGGCCAACGTGGCGCGAAACGGCGGCGCCGGGCTGCTGAACCAGCCGGCCTTCCGCAGTTCGCTGGACCGCTGGACGCAGGGCTACGACTACGTCCTGATCGACACGCCCCCAATGCTCGGACTGCCCGACACCTTGGCGGTGGCCCCCCACACCGACGGCGTCATCCTGGTGGTCGAAAGCGGCAAAACTCGCCTGGCTGACGTGGAACGCAGCCTGCAAAATGCCCGTGTGGCAGGCGTGCGGGTGCTCGGCATCGTGTTAAACAAGGTCGCCCGCGGCGCCGACGCCTACGCGTATTACGGTTATGGCGCTTCGGCGCCGCTGACCGCGCCAACTGCCGGCGGCCCTGATATTGCCTAAACGCGCCTACGGCCCGCTGGCTAACGCTGCTTCCCACGCTGTGCCGCCTGCCTCGGGCGGTGTCGTGGGTGCTGGGCTTTTACGCCCTAGGCTAACTGCTCCCAGCCGCGTGGAGCGACGCCCCCGTCCTGAACGCGGGGCTAGCGCTGGGCCGCACGCTGTTTGATAAAGCCATGAAGCACCGCACTCAGGACTAAGAGGTTGAGCAGAGCATCCCTGTGTTCGCAGGTTGTGCGGTGAGTTGCTCAATTGAATGGCACGTTCTACGCGTCGTTTCTTGGCTTCGGGCTGGCTCTCTAGGCAAATGCGGACCGAGATTACGGTAGTTGACACACTGCGCCATGATCGTCGCTAGAACGACGTCGACGGCACTCTGATGCGTGTCAATGTGTAGCGAGGGGACGCAGGCTGTAGAATTGGCTGTGAGTTCGATAACCTGTGGATAGGCGGGTTTTGGTGGCGTCATACGGATCCCGTTTAAGCAGGCGTACTTGAGGCATCAGAACGGTCTATTTTGAGCACACCGCCGAGGACTTGTGGGGCATCTACCGCCGCAGTCCCTGCGCCGTCGAGCGACGCCGGAGTCAGCTTCTGGCTTTCCTGGCTGAGGGAAAAAGTAATCAGGAGGCACTCACGCTGACCC
>NZ_BMOL01000054.1 GCF_014647055.1 Deinococcus aerolatus
TGATGCAAGTCGTCGCCACCAGGTCCCCTGCAGGGGACCTGGTGGCCATCGCAACGGATTTCAGCGTCTGGGACACCTGTGTGCTGTACCGGGCGCGCTGGACCGTGGAGTGCACCTTCGCGAGCCTCAAGGTCCGCGGCTTTGACCTAGAGCGCACAGGCATCACTCAAGCCACTCGGTTGGAACGCCTGTTCGGGCTGGTCATCTTGGCGTGGGTGAGCTGCCTGCGGGTGGGTGTGTGGCTCCAGGCACAGGGGCCAGTCAAGGTGAAGGCTCATGGCCGCCCGGCCATGAGCCTTGTGCGGTACGGCGTGGAACGTCTTTGCAATGCGCTGCGCTGGATGCTGCCCGAGTTGCCCTGCCTAATCAAGCTGCTGAGGACTCCATTTCCCATGCCAGACGGGGTTTAAAGGAAAGATGTCCGGTACAGAGGGCCGGGCCTCATTTCAACTTCTCCGACAGCGCGTGTTGATGGCTGTGTGACCAGCCGTCATCAAAAGTGACGGTGAACCTGTCCGAGGGGTTCATTCCACCACCACCCCACTGCAGGTCATGGCCACTCTCTTTCCTTTCCGCTCACCGCACCCAGGCCGCGCCATCCTCGTCCGGCTGAGGTCCCTTTCGACGCACCGCGCGTCCCCGGGTCTGAAACCAGCTCCAGAAGGCCAGACCCATCAGCAGCACCTCAGCGAGATCGCCCCAGTAGTACATGCGTTGGGCGGCCGCCTGAAGTTGCTCCGGTGTTTCCCCCACTCCCCTGGGCCACTGTCCTGCGTACATCACCTTGGCGAGCGTGGCGTGTCCCGCAGTGCCCAGCAGCAGGGTCACCAGCCGCACCCGGAAGGAGGCCCGCGTCGTCACCGGCTTTACGCCGGCCAGGGTCACCGTGTAGAGAAACCCTGCCGCCACGACGTGGACTACCACGGCCGCATGCACCATGGCCGAGTCCAGCATCAGGCGGTACAGACCCGTGAGATACAGCAGGTAAAGCCCGCTCACGTTCAGCAGCAGCACGCCCCCGGGCGAGGCCACCAGTTCCAGCGGGCGTGAACGCAGCCACCCGGTCAGACGTCGTGCAGCCTTCACAGGCAGACTGCGCAGCAGCAGGGTTATCGGCCAGCCCAGCGCCAGCGCGAGGGGCGCGAACATGCCCGCCGCCAGATGCTGCGCCATGTGCCCCTGGACACCAGCGTGCGCGGCTTCATTCAGCGCTGGTGAAAAGGCCCAACTCAGCAGCCCCAGGCCAAGCAGGAAGGTGACCGTCCGGGCTGCCGGCCACCTGCGCCCCTTCCGGCGCTGCCCTGCCACCATCGCCAGGTAGCCAGCGCCCAGCAGCAACAGCATGAACCACACCAGCAGTGAGAACGCGGGCGGACCACTGACTGCCGCGTGCCCATGTGCAGCAGAGATCACGGTCCGGGTGTGCGGCGCGTCGCCTGACGGTGGAGGGCGAAGCCCATCAGGAGCAGCGCCAGGCCCAACAGGTTCCACACCAGGTCGTAGGTCAGCAGCGGCACGTCGTAGCGGATTTGGTGGACGCGCAGCACCTTGTGGTCGATGAGACCGTCGAAGAGCTGAAAGCCGCCCAGACCCAGAAACAGCCCGGCCCAGAAGAAGGGAGGCGCAAAGGCCCGAGCCCGGAGCGCGTCGGCCAGCAGGAAGATGCCGGCCACGATCGCCATCAGCTCGGCCGCGTGAAGAAGGCCGTCGCTGAGCAGGCCGATGGCCGGCGTCGAGCGGTCATAGAAGTGGTGCCAGCCGAGCACCTGATGGAAGATGATCTCGTCCACGCCGGCCATGAACGCGGCGCCCAGCAGCAGGCCACTGAGACGGGAGCGACGCAAGTCCGGCTGAGTTGGGGAAAGGGTCGTCATATCAACCTCCTGGGTGGATCAAGGATATACACGGGTCGACCGAGGGAGTTGGGTCCCTCCATGCCGAGGACTTGATAAGCCCACCTGCGCTGCGCCAAACGCGGCATGCCCAGCCTGTTCCCGGAACTGTTCCGGGACATCACCGAGGACCGACGCGGCACGCTGTTCGAGAGCGTCATTCCATAGACACTGCGCTCCTCATGGCACGGCTCGACGAATTCCACGTCCAGCCAGTACGCCGCCTCGTCCTCGGTCACGCCGTCGAGTTCCTGACACCACACGGCAAAGGCGGCGGCGCGCACCTCCTCGTGACAGCCCAGATAGTCCGCCAGGGCGATGCGATCGGCCGCGCTGAGTGCATCTCTGGGTTCACCGTGGTCTGCGGCGTACGCACGGGCCAATAGGTCCGCCAGTTCAGTGGGCGTGAGTTCAGGCAGGCGCATGCTGCGCTCAGGATACCGGGTGGCGCCTGCCGGGACATGGAAAAAGCGGCCCGAAGGCCGCGTTGATTCCTTCAATATAGGGTGGTATTCAGCCCCTGTCAAATTTATGCATCGGGTGGGTAGTGGACTTCCGAGCATGACGGGTGTTCAATGAAGCATGAACGGTTTGAAGTGTCCGCAGTGCG
>NZ_BMOL01000055.1 GCF_014647055.1 Deinococcus aerolatus
TCCCTCCAGTGTGCCCGACCCTCTCAACGGGTGGGCCATTTTCTGTCGGGATTTCTGGAGCACTACCAACGCTTTCTCGTCGAACTCCTGGGCCTCCAACCACTCTGGCATGTACCGTTTCAGCTGCCGCCACCACGGGTAAACCACCTCGAATGCGAGGTCGAGTTCCTGACTTGCCCAGTGCTTGAACTGTCCCGCGTACCCCTGGTCAGCCCAGATTTTCTCCAGGGTGGGCAATTCCCCCTTGACGGCTTGGACCAAGAGGCGACCACCGACCCGATCGTGCAGGTTCGCCGGGTGTACGACCACTTTGAGCAACAGGCCCAGGGTGTCGACCAGGATGTGCCGCTTGCGGCCATTGACCTTTTTGTTGCCGTCGAAGCCGCGTGGCCCGCCACTCTCCGTCGTTTTTGCGGACTGACTGTCAATGATCGCAGCGTGCGGATCGGGCGAACGCCCGATTCGCACACGATAGATCCGACGCAAAGCCGTGTTGATCCGCTCCCAGACCCCAGCCAGCCTGAGTTGACGGAAGTGGTAGTACACAGTCTCCCACGGCGGGAACTCGTGTGGCAGCGCTCTCCAGGCGATACCGCCACGCAGCACGTACAACACAGCGTTGACGATCTCGCGTGTCGACCACTTGGGTGGTGCACCTCGCCCTGAACGTGGGGGCCACACCTCGCTCAGCAACCCCCACTCGTCGTCGGTGAGATCGGAACCATACGTCTGAGAGGCCATTCCTCATGGTATTTGCTCGCCCAGAGAGGCGTGAAATTCCAAAACGGGCTTTAGAGATCATCCGGAAATTCGATGATAGTGTGCCGCCCGAGAAGGCGGCCCACTCCTGTGATGTGGCTGAACGACGATCAGTGGGCCGTCCTGGCACCTCTTCTTCCTCGACCCGTCAAGCGGACCAAACGAGGACGGCCTCGCCGTCCTGACCGTGAGGTTCTGGACGGCATCCTCTGGGTCTTGCGGACCGGGGCACAATGGGATGCTCTTCCCAAAGGTGAGTACCCTTCTAAGACCACGTGTCACGACCGCTTTCAGGAGTGGAACGAACAGGGCGTGTTTCCGGCCGTCCTGGCCGCGCTGTACGAGATGATCGAGGAGCTACAGCTCCTCGATCTCCGGGAAGCGTTTGTAGACGGCACGTTCAGTGCCGCCAAAAAGGTGGCGCAGATGTTGGTCCCACCAAGAAGGGGAAGGGCACCAACATCATGATCATGGTGGACGCGAATGGCGTGCCACTCGCGGTGCATACTTGCAGCGCCCGTCCCGCCAAAGTGAAGCTGGTCCACGACACCCTCGATGGTTCCTTTGGGATGGATTTTCCGAAGCGCTTGATCGGAGATAAAGCGTATGACAGCGATGGATTGGACGCCGAGCTGGCAGCACTTGGAATTTCGATGATCGCGCCTAATCGACGGAATCGGCGAAAAACCCAGGATGACAGACCACTGCGCCGCTATAAGCGGCGCTGGAAAGTAGAGCGGACGATCGCATGGCTCCAGGGCTTCCATCGTGTCCGTACTCGCGACGAGGTCAAAGCGCAGAACTTCCCGGGGATGGTTCTGCTGGCCTGCATTGTCATCCTGCTTCGCGTAATTTCCGGATGATCTCTACTGTCAGACAATGTCAAAAACAACCCTATTCTGACGCCTTTTCCACCCTCTGCCTGACGTCCGGTTGGGGTGTACCCCAGCCTGACACACGTTTCCGTATCCCACAGAGACGCCCCCACAGCCTCTCTCCCCTAAATGGTCTTGGACAAGAGAAAAAAGAAAGGATTTATCCGGGTAGAACTACTCTATTCGTCGTGGCAGAACAGGGCAGTCAGACGATGATCTTTCTCACTTGCACGCCACGTCACAGCATCAGGATGGAAAAAACGGTTCAGAGGTATTCAAGTTATTTGGTCAGTTCAGCAACCTGGTAACGCGTAGATCGGCGCGACCAGGTGAGAATGCCCCCGATGCGGGACTTGAGCAGTTGGGCATACTGCCGCACCTGACCATCTTCCTCGACGCCGAAGGAGGGCAGCATCCGCTCAACTTCCAAAAATTCCTCGATTTCCATGTGGTACATCTGGGCAGCCTCATCGAGGGCTGCCTGAACGCTCAGTCCATGGGCCTGCATTAGCACCTGAACCAAGTTGTGCATATCACCTTCTTGCAGCTCCTTTTCCAGCGACAGAACGTCGTTTGACCAGCACACAGCTCGATCAGCCAGTTCCGCCAGACGCTGTACGGCAGGATGATCGCGTAGTGCAGAGGGAAGCTGCACCCCGTCCATGACCTCGATAAAAACCGCATCAATCTTTAGGCCCGCAGTCATGGGCCGCCGATGCAGGTAGGTCTCTAGTTCTGGCACCGCGCCGCTCGCCCGGTTGGTCGCCTCCCAAAGCATCGAATTGAGATAGGTAGTGCTCCAAGAATCCCGTCAAGCGGCGAAGAGAGACTTCGCCGACGCGACCAGTTTATCCCAG
>NZ_BMOL01000056.1 GCF_014647055.1 Deinococcus aerolatus
CACGTCGCGTCACACCCGATTCTGAACCCAGCAGATTCCCTCCCGCAATTTTGGATGGCCTGTCCTCCAGCCTCTAGGCGTGAGGGTCCCGGAACGGTGCAGTCAGGAGAACCCGAAGGTCAGTGGGTCGGGGTGGACTCCTCACCGCTCGATTGGGGACGGGCGTTGATGACCAGCGCCGTGATGATCGCCGCGACCACCAGGATCAGGGCGTCGGCCATCAGTCCAATGCTGTACCTCTGGACCAGCGCGTCACTCGCCCTGGCCACCACGGCCACTGTGGACAGCAGGGCCAGGCCCAACGCCACACCAAGCTGCTGTGCGGCGTTCAGCAGCGCTGAGGCAATGCCGGACTCCTGTTCCCTGACGCCACGAACGGCCGTGAGCGTTAGAGGCATGAAGCCCAGCCCGAATCTGAACGCCGTCAAGAAAATTCCAGGGAGAAGGTTGAGGGCGTAGTTGGCGCTCACACCCGTCGTCGACAGCCAGAACATGCCTCCTGCCGCGATCAGCATGCCAGCCGCCCCAATCGCCCGGGGTGCAAAGCGGCTCACGAGCTTCGAGGCCACTCCTGAGGAGACCGCGATCCCCACAGCGAACGGCAACCAGGCCAGACCCGTCTGGATGCGGCTGTACGCCAGGATGTGCTGCATGAACAGCGTCACGAGGAAGAAGGCACCCATCGGCCCCACGGCGAGCAGCAGCATGCCCCAACGGTTGCGGTCACGGAAGAGGGTCAGAGGCAGCGGGGGCTATGCACTCCGCGCCTGAATCAGAAGGAAGAGGGAATCAGTATGGCTGCGGCCCCAAAGGCCCCCAGCGTGAGGGAATCGGTCCAGCCATACTCTCCCCACGTGTGATCGCATACACGAGCGTCCCTGTTCCCACGGTGCTGGTGAGCGCGCCCGGAAGATCCAGCCGCCCGGTGTGACGCGCGGCGTCCCCCAGCGTCCGCGTGCCGGCCAGTACCAGCAGGCCAAGAGGAATGTTGATGAAGACCACCCAGGAGCAGGCCCGCGACGATCCCGAGTCCAGACATGGAACGCGGCACAGGGACACCGGACTGCTCGCCATGCACAATGGTGTCACAAGAGAAAATGAGCTGCGCTGGTGCGCGTCCACGGCGCATTAAGGCATGACTCCGCAGATGGTTCTGCCGCACAATCTGACGTTCCTCAATGCCAGTCACGGTGCTGTCCAGTGATCGGCTGATGTGTGCTGGACTCCGCAGCCTCGACACCAACAGCGCTGCGAGGCTGCGGGCCGCCTGACCTTGAGGTACTGTCCTGGGCGTAGACGTCGGGTGGGCATGGTGGTCTGGGTACCGCTCCTGGGCCTGCGGTTGGTGGGCGGTCTCGCCGGCTGGACCGCATTTGGCCCCCTGGGGTGCTGACCTTGCTTCCCGCCCTGGCGCTCCAGTCGGCCCTGCTGCTCGGAGGCAGGTGAATCCGGCGGTGGGCCTCCAGACGGGAGAGGACAGGAAGCTGCGGCCTCAAGGTTGCACAGCAACATGGGACGGGGCATTCCCAGGCCGCGCACTTTACGGGAACTTAACACCATGTCAGTAGCCTTGCTGGCAGAGGTAGATGACATGAAAAAGAGACTCACAGCGGCGTTCACCATCACCACCCTGGGCACGCTTGCCTTCGCACAGACGGGCATGACTCACGGCGGCATGGATCACAGCCAGATGGGCATGGGCGGCGGCATGCAGATGACCGACATGATGGGCATGATGGGCGGCCTGGACAAGCTGAGCGGCAAGGGGTTCGACCGGGCCTTCCTGTCGATGATGGTTCCCCACCATCAGGCGGCGGTGGAGATGAGCCGCGAGATCCTGAAGACCACCAGGAACGCGCAGGTCAAGACCTGGGCGACCAGCATCATCAAGGACCAGAACACCGAGATTGCCCAGATGAACACCCTGCTCAAGAGCTACGGCGGCGTGGACAGCAAGATGGCCGCCAGCATGAAAGGCATGATGACAGGCATGGTGGGGGATATTCGGAAGGCCGGGCCTGGCGACAAGGACAGGGCGTTCGTCAAGGGCATGGTGCCCCACCATGGCAGCGCCCTGATGATGGCCAACATGGCCCTGATGCAGTCTCAGAACAAGGACATCCTGAAACTGTCGCGTGACATCGGCAGGGGACAGGCGCAGGAAATCTACGATTTCCAGCTGTGGCTGCTGAAGTAAGCTGACCCGAGCCTGGACGGACATCCCCAGGGGTGTTCGTCTTTTTCTCCACGAGGTCTGTCCCTTGCCGAATATTCTGATCGTGGACGACGACCCGGCCATCCTCGAGATCCTGCACGCCTACCTGAGCGGCGAGGGGTACGAGGTCTGGCAGGCGTCTGACGGCCATCACGCCCGTGAGCTGATGTCACGCGCCGATCTGGCCATTCTGGACTGGATGTTGCCCG
>NZ_BMOL01000057.1 GCF_014647055.1 Deinococcus aerolatus
CCGGCAATGGTACAGGCAGCATTCGTAAAGAAATCTCCAAGATCTTGCCCCAAATCGCTAAATGTAGATTTGATTGAATCATCCGAAAGGCCTAAGACGCTCTTGAAGATAGCGGCCACATTTTTGGCGGCCAGACCATAGGCATTTTCTAACGTTACAGCAATGTCAGTCAGCGCGTAGCCTGCACCATTTAATGCTGAGGCCACACCGTTCACATCACTTCCGAATACTGTTCTAAGAACAGAAGCAACGTTGTGGGCCGTATACCCAAGCCCCCTGAATGTTAAGGCAATTGCTGCGGGCGTACTGCCAAAGCCAGCTTGCAGGGCCAGGGCCAGCTCATTCTGGCTCAGGCCAATGGCCTTGAGTACGGCGGCAGCTGCTCCATCTGTGTAATCCAGTCCTTTAAGAATTAGCGCGGCCCTGGCATGGCTACTTCCGAAAATCGCTCGTACGGCCAGAACCATATCTTCAGGAGCAACCCCCACGGTCGTCAAGATACTGGCCACTTCACTATCAGCTTTGGCGTAAAAGGATTTCAGTCCCTGGGCCACTTCGTTGGGGGTATAGCCCAAATCTTTCAAGGTTTGCGCCACAGAAGTGGCGCTCGAGACGAAAACATTCTTCAGCGAACTTGTAATGTCATTGGCGCTGTAGCTGAGTCCTTTGAAGATACTGGCAACTTCAGAAGCGCTCGTTGAGAAGGCTGTTTTAAGTCCACTGGCGATCTGGTCTACCGTGAATCCAGTTGTCTTCAGGATGGTGGCGGCGCCGCTCGCACTTAAGTTATAGGTGTCCTTCAAGGCCTTTGCCACATTGTCCGAGATAAAGCCAGCGCCTTTCAAGATCGTCGCGTTGGCGACATCGGTCAGGTTGTAGACCGTCTTCAAGCCGAGGGCGACCTGGCTGGCGGCGAAACCGACACTTTTGAGCACCGCAGCATTGGTGGCGCCGCTGAGGTTGTAGACCTCTTTAAGCCCCACCGTGACCTGGTCAACCGCGAAACCAGTCCCCTTCAAGATCGTCGCGTTGGCAATATCGGTCAGATTGTAGACCGTCTTCAAGCCGAGGGCGACTTGGCTGGCGGCGAAACCGACACTTTTCAGCACCGCGGCGTTGGTGGCGCCGCTGAGGTTGTAGACCTCTTTAAGCCCCACCGTGACCTGGTCAACCGCGAAACCAGTCCCCTTCAAGATCGTGGCGTTGGCAATATCGGTCAGATTGTAGACCGTCTTCAAGCCGAGGGCGACTTGGCTGGCGGCGAAACCGACACTTTTCAGCACCGCGGCGTTGGTGGCGCCGCTGAGGTTGTAGACCTCTTTAAGCCCTACCGTGACCTGGTCAACCGCGAAACCAGTCCCCTTCAAGATCGTCGCGTTGGCAATATCGGTGAGGGAGAAAACGTTCTTCAGTGCCAAGCTCACTTCTGGGGCGGCGAAGTCAATAGCTTTGAGCGTGGTGGCTGTAGCCGTGTCACCCAGGGTATAGACCGTCTTGAGCGCCGCTCCAACCTGTGTTGAGTTGTATTGTTCATTTTTCAGAATCTGCGCCGTGACTTCACCACTGAGTTGGAACTCAGCTTTGAGTGCGGCGGCAATCTGTGTCGCTGTTTTGCCAGAGACGGCCAGGGCATGGCCCTGAATGATCGGATTGCGGTTAACACCGAATTTAATTTCGATGTTTTTATCGCCATCAAGACCGCTCAGTTCGCCGGTCGGCAAGCGGAGCTTCCCTTTATCGAGGACGGTGATATCCATACTGCCGAGCGTGAGCGAGGTGATGGAAACGGAGAGACGAACGATGTCTCCTGGGACCAGCGTGGCTGTTTTTCCAGACCATTTGGTCATGTATTTGTTGCCGGCCAAACGAAGTTGGCTCCCCGTAGAGCTATTGCTATTGAGCGTTTCGAGAACTATGCACGTCGGGCCACTGACACGGCAGACAGTGACCGTAAGAAGAGAAGCAAGCGAAAAATCAAACTTGTCTTTGTCACTCTTTCCTACCTTGTTCAGCGGCTCCAGGAAGAAGAAATCTGCCAGAGCAGTGGGCAGCGCAATGCCCTGACTGTGGAGGCTGACCCCCACGCTTGTGGAAGGATTATGTGCAACAGCGACGTTCGCATTAAGGCTGGATGCCACTGAGGAAGTCGTGGGCAATGAATCAATGCTGCCTACAGGCGTTTTAACCTGTCCGCAGGCCGAAAGCAGCAACGCGAAAGACAATAGAAAAGTACGGGAAACTTTCGGTGTGAGCACAGTTCTCCTTAAATGGTAAATATGAGAGTTGTAGACAGGTGAGATTCTA
>NZ_BMOL01000059.1 GCF_014647055.1 Deinococcus aerolatus
TGACGGATGCGGATGGAGATATCGCATATGACCGTGCTGACTGGGCCAATGCCAGACTGGCCTGCCAACTGAGTCAGGTCACGCTGGAAAGCCGTGACGGCGGCCCTTTCGCGGATCGGATGGTCTTCAGCCGCATCGGGTCACTTGCCACTCCGCCCCCCAACGGCGTGCATGACCGCGCCACCGTGCGCGTCAGGAACACCGGCAGCGGCCCTGTGAAGGTGACCGGTCTACCCATCACGGGTCCCTGGACGCTGGACCCTGCGCCCACCCTACCGGCCACCATTGCTGCGGGCGGCTTTCTGGATGTTCGGCTGCGCTTCACAGCGGAGAGCGGCAAGTTTCACGCGGGCACAGTGGGTGTAGCTACCAACGCACAGGCCGCCCCTGGCCAGACCATCCAGCTCTCTGGACTGTGGCAGAGTGTGTCCGAGAACAACCAGGAACCGTACCTGGAAGACATCGTTCAGACCGCCTTCGGCTTCAAGACCGTCTTTGCGCCCAGCAAGAACAATAATGCCCTAAACGGGATTAATCAGAAGGGCAAGGTGACCCCGCAAGGCGACGAGGTGATTGCGCCGTACTGGCAACGGGCCGATTCCAGCCAGCCCGTGACCGTTCAGCAACTGGCGGCCTACCACACCCAGGGGGACACCTCGAAGTTGCGCTGGTTCACTAAGGGTGCGGCCGACAGCAATACAGTCCTCACCCAGAAGGGAGTGGACGCCCAATCGGTTCTGCCGCGTAGGGACGGCTCGGAAGAGCTGGCGATTACCACCTTCATGCCGTCGGCCCAGACGTTCGGGTTCAAGGTGGACAGCGAGAACAGCGACCCGACGTTAAACAACCAGACCAAGGACCGCAGCAATGGCTGCAAGGATCCCTGCGGCCAGCATGTGCGGTTCTTCAAAGCCAAGGACCCGAAGGGCAACGTCATGCCCAATACCTACCTACTGATCATGGATTACGCAGGCATTAATTACGACTACAACGACAACATCTACCTGATCAGCAACATAAAGCCCGCCCCGATCCTGATCAATGTCGGTCTGGCCGGCAATGGGGCAAGCACCACCGATCCTGCGGGCAACGTGTGGGTCTCGGACCGGGACCGCAACGGTTACGCGCTGTTCGCGCCAGCCACGGCCAAGGATGAGCCGGCGGGCGGCTCCAACCCGAACCTTGACATCTTGGGCACCACCAACGATGCGCTGTACCGCAGCTACCGCGGCAACGTAGGCATTGTGCCGCAGACAGACAGGCAGATCAGCTTCAATATTCCGTTAGAAAACGGGCCGCAGACGCTCAAGCTGCATTTTGCGGATCTGGCGCACACCACGCCTGGAAAACGGGTCTTTGATGTAACGGCCGAGGGTCAGAAGGTGCTGTCCGACCTGGATATCGTCAAGGACGCTGGCGGCGGCAACACGGCGCTGGTCAAGACGGTGAACACGACGGTCTCGGATGGAATCCTGAACCTGACCCTGAGCGCCTCGGTGGATTATCCTTCCCTGGCGGGCATCGAGATTGTGCGCTGAGCGCAAGCGGGCGACACGGTTGCTGAGAAATATCCTGCCGCCCAGTCCGGCGGTCCGGGTCATGTCATGAGAAAAGGGGGGACAAGAGCGATGAGATCAGCAGTACCCAGGGGAGCACCGAAAAAAAGAGTATTGAGAGATCTGGCCACCATACTGCTGGGTATGGGCCTGTTGATCGGTTGTGCACCGTCTGACCCCCCCAAACCGCCCCCAGAACCGGAGAACCCGTATGCGGGCGGCGCGGCGT
>NZ_BMOL01000060.1 GCF_014647055.1 Deinococcus aerolatus
AAGTCCAGCCTGATCCTGGCGGCCCCCGATGGCCAGCGGCTCTGCAAGGTGCGTGACGTGCAGCTCTTGCCCAGAGCAGAGGCAGGTGGTCAGCGACGAACCGACGAGCGTGGAGACCTTTGCCGAGTACGGTGAGCGCTTCCAGATTGAGGAGGGCTTTCTGGACGAGAAAAGCGGGCTCTTCGAGTTGGGAGATTCCAGACTGCGCGATGCCGCCAGTCTGGAACGGTTGATCCTCGTGCTGGCCGTGGCGACCCTAGAGCCCGTTTTGGAAATGAAAAGACTGTCTCAGACAGTCTTTTCATATTGTGACCAGCCGGCGGAGCAGGAGACGGGTCATGGCCAAGTAGCACCACGTTTCTTCCGTTTCGGGCAGCGTCTCGAAATCGCGTGACAATCGACGATTTCGGCCCATCCACGCGAAGGAACGTTCAACCACCCAGCGTCTGGGTAATACATGGAACGCTTTCTCGTCGAACCCCTGGGCCTCCAACCACTCTGGCATGTACCGTTTCAGCTGCCGCCACCACGGGTAAACCACCTCGAATGCGAGGTCGAGTTCCTGACTTGCCCAGTGCTTGAACTGTCCCGCATACCCCTGGTCAGCCCAGATTTTCTCCAGGGTGGGCAATTCCCCCTTGACGGCTTGGACCAAGAGGCGACCACCGACCCGATCGTGCAGGTTCGCCGGGTGTACGACCACTTTGAGCTACAGGCCCAGGGTGTCGACCAGGATGTGCCGCTTGCGGCCATTGACCTTTTTGTTGCCGTCGAAGCCGCGTGGCCCGCCACTCTCCGTCGTTTTTGCGGACTGACTGTCAATGATCGCAGCGTGCGGATCGGGCGAACGCCCGATCCGCACACGATAGATCCGACGCAAAGCCGTGTTGATCCGCTCCCAGACCCCAGCCAGCCTGAGTTGACGGAAGTGGTAGTACACGGTCTCCCACGGCGGGAACTCGTGTGGCAGCGCTCTCCAGGCGATACCGCCACGCAGCACGTACAACACAGCATTGACGATCTCGCGTGTCGACCACTTGAGTGGTGCACCTCGCCCTGAACGTGGGGGCCACATCTCGCTCAGCAACGCCCACTCGTCGTCGGTGAGATCGGAACCATACGTCTGAGAGGCCATTCCTCATGGTATTTGCTCGCCCAGAGAGGCGCGAAATTCCAAAACGGGCTCTACTGCTTGTGTCCGAGGGCATTGAGGTGGTGCAGCGTGGGGACCCGGCGTGTCGTCGATCCCCATTGGCGGCGCGCACTGAGCTACCTCAAAATCGGTCTGCGCGCGGTTCACTACGCGTTGAGCCGTGGTCAGGCGGTCTTCTCGCGCCTGACGCTCCAGGGTGGGCCTGACCCTGAGCCCCCAGGTCAGTGGAAACGCCCTCACGCCCCTCCTCAAACCAAACTGGAGGTCGGCTGGCAACTCGTTTTCCGTCCAATCTCATAAAATCTGTCAGGCCGCCAGACCCCAACACACAAACTTACTACAACCTCGATAAGCAATTTTGGGGGGTGAGCAGATTAAAAATTAATCTGCTCATTCCCCCAAACTGTTCATTTAAAAGCTCTTTACCTCTTGTAAAAAGTCAAGGTTTCTATTTGCATCCCACTCCGAACCAA
>NZ_BMOL01000061.1 GCF_014647055.1 Deinococcus aerolatus
GAGACACCGCTCTTAAGGGCAGGTGCGTACGGAGCGAAAAATCACCATGTCAGACGACGAGGAAGAGCGTCTTTCCTCGCACGGCACCGCCCTCGCGGAAATACTGCAAAGGCAGCTACGTGAGTAAATAATGTGATCTTTATGATCTTAGAGTGAAATCATACTCTTGGAAAGTATGTTTTATCACTTTGTAAGATTTTTGAGAGAGCCTCTCGCTCTACTGGATGGTTAGCATCAGGTCTGAGATGCACCTAGCCCTTCTCAATGCGAAGTGAGATTTAGAACCTATCGTCCCGTTCAGCGCTCAGGCCAGCGCTGGGACTGCAGTCAGGCACGTTTAGTGGTAGTCCGTTGACTGTTCAGAAGCGCACACTGGGATATGACCCAGGATCGTGTGGTGCCAGATCCACTGGACAACGGCTGTACTCAGCTGGATCACGTGTTTAATCGGCCCACGCAGCGGGAAGCGCTGCGCCTGTACCTGCAGGGTCTGGTGCTCGGCACAAAGCGGCACAACACCGCAACCGGCCTCGCCAACACGGCACCCGGAAAGGCGGGGAGTCAGCACAAGGCAGCGCAGCGGCTGCAATGGTTTCTCTCCGAAAGCACCTGGGATCCAGACCAACTGCACAGAGCCCATCTGGATGTCATGCGCCGTGGGTGCGCTACGGCACCGACGGCGGCGGCTGTTCTGGTCATTGATGAGACTGGAATTCGGAAGTACGGCACACAGACCGCGCATGTCGGACGGCAATATCTGGGAAGCCTGGGCAAAGTCGACTCGGGCGTTGTGACCGTGCATGTGCTGTATGACACACCTCAGGCGTACTTTCCGCTTCAGTGACGACCGTACACGCCCGCACACTACTTTCCCCGCAAGACCAGTGACCCTGCATTCCGCACCAAGCCTCAACTGGCGGTGGTGTTGATTGAGGCCGTTCGGCACGACTGGCCTTGGTGGCAGATTGTCTGTACGGACGCAACGAGTTTTTCCTCACGTCACTGCTCACCGCATCGATTCCGTTCGTGCTGGCACTGCCCAGTTCATACGCCTGGTGGCACGAACAGGGTCAACCTGGCAGCGTGGAGGAGCTGGCGCTGCGCGCAGCGTCAACAGACTAGCAACCCTTCAAGCGGACGTTTACCAATGGAACAGAGCGATTGTTCTGGCGGGCAGAAGTGAGCGGTGGACCGTATGGCTCTGGGCGACCGTTACGCCTGATCGTGGTCACGCCAGATCCCGTCACTCTCCCGCACGATACGACGGAGTATCTCATTACCAATTTCCGGCAGAGCGGGCAGGATGCGTCCCTTGGACGCGTCCAGTTGGAGTACCTTGCTGCATCACGTGCGGTTATGGCTGGAGCTGTTTGTCTAGGTGTGGCGAGCCTAGCGTGCCTATTCCACGGAAACGACCACCTCGGCAACTCTTTCATTTTCTGGATCAGGTCGGACGAGGGACTCCTCTCCAGTTATACGTGGCCTAGATATCGTCCAGGACGGCGAATCACGCATGAGTCAACGGACTACCACTAGAGGCTGCCAAGAACCCTACCCAAGAAAGGGCCTGATTTTCGCCAACATCAGAACGCAAGCGGC
>NZ_BMOL01000063.1 GCF_014647055.1 Deinococcus aerolatus
CTGGGCTCCTTCGCGGTCTGGTCAGCGTAGCCGCTGACCGGGGCGAAGTGACTTGGCCCGTGGTCCTTTCCGAGGGGTTCATTCCACGGCCCTGGGGTACGTCTACCCCTGGGATAAACTGATCGCGTCGGCGGAATCTCTCTTCGCTGCTTGACGGGATTCTTGAAGCACTACCAAACGCTCTTTAACTGCTTTAACGTTAGGCCATGACTGGGCTGAGCCAGATTCTGCTGTTGACGCTGATTCCCGTGGCTGCCACCATCCTGGGCGGCGTGGTGGCCAGCTTCCGCCCGCCCACCCCACGCGTTCGCAGCTTTGTCCAGCACCTCGCGGCGGGCGTCGTCTTTGCCGCCGTTGCCGGGGAGTTGCTGCCTCAGATCACGGCGGGCCGGGAGCCGCTGGGCGTGGTGATCGGCTTCGCCCTGGGCGTGGGCGTCATGCTGGTGGTGCGGACGCTGGTGGGCCGGCTGGATCCGGAAGAAGAGGACGGGGCGGCCGGGGAGGATTCCGCTGGGGCCGCCCCGCGCGCCGTGACTGGCTTGCTCGCGGCGGTGGGCATCGACATCCTGATCGACGGCTTGCTGATCGGCGTGGGCTTCGCAGCTGGCGAGCGGGTGGGCACCCTGCTGGTGGTGGCGCTGACCCTGGAACTGCTGTTCTTGGGCCTGTCGGTGGCGGCCAGCCTGGGACAGCGCGGAGCCTCCAGGAGCCGCAGCATCCTGACCGTGAGCGGCCTGAGCCTGCTGGTCATCGTGGGGGCCTCGCTGGGCGGCACGCTGCTACAGGGATTGTCTGGCCTGGCGCTGGAAATTGTCCTGTCCTTCGGCGCGGCGGCGCTGCTGTACCTGGTCACTGAGGAACTGCTGGTAGAGGCGCACGAGGTCAAGGAGACGCCGTGGATCACCAGCGCCTTTTTCATAGGCTTCATCGCCCTGTACCTGATTGAACTGCTGGCGTAGGAGGGTTAGGTGCCCGCCGTGTGATACGGATCCCGGTTAATTTGTCATACGAGGCCACCGATGGAAGAGGGTCAGGGAGCGCAACCGTTCGCACTGGCCCGTCATTCACCTTCGCGGCGAACACTCAGCCAGGCTCATCTGCCACTTTCGATGTCCTGAATCAGCGCCTTCATCTCGGCGATTTCCCGGCGCTGGGCTTCAATGATGCTGTCGGCCAGCTCGCGCACACGGGGGTCAGTGATGTTGGCCCGTTCACTGGTCAGGATGGCAATCGAGTGGTGCGGAATCATGGCCTTCATCCACGCCACGTCACCCACCGTGGCCTGTGAGCGCACCAGCCACAGCGCTCCACTGAAGACGATGACACTGCCTATCAGAATCATCTTGTTGTTGCGGCTGTTCTTGTACATGCTCAGCATGTACCCCAGCATGATCACGGCCATCACCGCGCCCATGTACA
>NZ_BMOL01000064.1 GCF_014647055.1 Deinococcus aerolatus
CGTTGACCGTCATCGCCGGCGCGCGGTACGTCATGCCTCCAGCCTGTGTGTCGCCCGGCACCACCCGGGTGGCTCCCTGCGGCAGGTCCGTCACGATCCCGGACCCCACCTGGGTCCGGGATTCCCCCACACCATCGGTGATCTCCAGCACCCCGGGCACGCCCTCGGGCAACCCCAAGACGCGTACGGCCAGGTGACCAAACCGTGGATCACGGGCGTAAGCCACGTTCACCACGCCGGTTCGGCCGCGCTGCACCCGCACCGGATTGCCCTGCACCGTGGCGGGGTAGCTGAATTCTCCTGCCCGCACAGCTTCCGCCGTGACGTTGTAGTCGCCAGGCGCCAGGTCCGTCAGGGTCTGGGTGGCTTCCCCACGGAGGTCCCGCTTGAAGCCCCCTGGTCCCGTGAGGCGCAGGGTGGTCTCCTGGCCTTCAGGCACGCCCGCGACGTTCAGGGTGAGTTGCCCCGTCAGGGGCAGGTCGTACGACACCTTCACCGTGGCACGCAGGTGACGTTCGGTGAACGTCACCTGTCCAGGCTCCACCACCGGCAGGTAGGGCGCTCCGTCTGACACGACGGTGCGCGCGCCCACGTCGTAGCGGCCCAGGGGCAGGTCGCGCAGCACCTGGGTGCCGGTCAGGGCACGGACCAGGGGGCCGTGCTGCACGGCCACATCGGCGGCCTCCCCGGAGGGGAGGCCCGTGACCTGCACGGTCAGTTCCGCGCGCGGCACCACGCCGATGATGCTGAGGCTGCCGGTGCCGCTTCCGCACGCGGTGAGCGCCAGGGTCAGCAGCGGCAGGGGGGTCAGCGCGCGGCGCGTCCGCCTCATGGCTGGTGGCCCACGTCGAAGCGGTAGGTCACGCCCAGCGCGGCGGAAGGACGGGGGCCGTCGTCGGTGAAGACCACGATGGTGTCGAGGCGGACTCCGAGCTTGCCCCAGGCGGTGTCCAGACCCAGCAGGGCGTAAGGCCGCACCGTCATGCCGCTCGCGGACGAGATGGTGGTGGCCCCCAGCCCCAGGGACGGACGTAGAGGGGTCGGCCCAGCGCCCGAGGTCGCCACCAGGCCCAGCCCGAGGGCAGGGAACAGCCGGGTGCCGAAACCGAAGGTGACGTCCCCCCGGG
>NZ_BMOL01000065.1 GCF_014647055.1 Deinococcus aerolatus
TCAAGGTTTTGTAGAAGCTCTCCATTCGGGCGTTGTCGTAAGGATTCCCTTTCCTGGACATGCTCGGCGTTATGCCCATGGACCGCAAGCGGTCCACATATGCCCGACTCGCGTACTGGACCCCCTGGTCCGAATGGTGGACCAGCCCCGCTGCTGGACAACGCGCTGCAAGCGCGTTGTCCAGCGCTGCCAGGGGCAAGGCGGCGTCCATGAACCTCGACAAAGACCATCCCACCACTTCACGCGTAAAGCTGTCCAGCACGCACGCGAGGTAAACGAAGCCCTGCTTGACGCGAATGTACGTGAGATCGGCCTGCCAGACCTGGTCAGGTCTGGTCACAATGAGGTGTGGCAGCAGATTGGCAAATCTTGACTGGTTGTGGGTGGAATCTGTCGTGGGCTGAAAGCGCCGCTTGGTCCTGCACAGCAGCCGGCGTTCCCGCATCACCCGCAAGACACGTTTGTGGTTCGCTGGACGCCCTCTCCGGGCGAGTTCGTGAGTGACCCGGCGATAGCCATATCCAGTCCATTTCAGCACCACCGCTTCGATGTCTTCGGCCAGCTGTCGATCCGGATCGACAGCCTCTCGGTCCAGTTGATAGCTGTACCAGGATCGACTGACCTGGTGCAGTTCACACAGGCGACGCACCGACACCGTGGGATGCGCGTGTCGCGCATCCGTGATCATTTGATGCCTTTGTTCAAGCGGTACGTCGCCAGCGATTTTTTCAAAATCGTGTTTTCCAGGGATAACTGGCCGCAATAGCGTTCTAGTTCAGCAATCCGTAATTCAGCACTGCGGTCCGTCGCTGCGGGGTCGGTGAACGCCGCCTCGCCGCGTGCCTCGACCTCTTTGCGCCAACGGTGGATCAGGCTGGGGGCCAGGGAATGTTCTCGGCAGAGCTGAGCGGTGGTGGACAGGCCGGCATTGATCTGGCCCACCACCTCAAGTTTGAAATCGCGGCTGTGGTTGCGTCCTGGCATCTGGGCTCCTTCGC
>NZ_BMOL01000066.1 GCF_014647055.1 Deinococcus aerolatus
AGATAGCGGAAACCAGAATCACATAGGAGAGTAACAACCACCGCACCTGGCTCAAGCTGCTCTGCAATGCGCAGTGCAGCCACCACATTAGCTCCCGACGACGTGCCAGCGAACAGACCCTCTTCTCTTGCGAGCCGCCGCGCCATGGCCATCGCCTCATCGGCACCAACGGTCTGGATGTCATCAACCTGGTCTGGTTGCCACAGTGGAGGAACAAAGCCGATACCGATGCCCTCGATTCGGTTCGGTCCCGTGGCTCCTCCCGACAACACAGCAGACTCAGCCGGTTCTACGGCGACAATGCGTAGTTCGGGATTCCTGGAACGCAACACTTGCCCGACGCCATGCAGTGAATGGGCCGTTCCCACAGCATGGACGAACACCCCCACTTCGCCCTGTGTCTGGGCCCAGATTTCTTCTCCCAGGGCAAAGTAACCGGTGATTGCATCGTGGTTGTTGAGTTGATCAACCCACCAGTGCCCCGGTTGGGCGGAAATCTCGCCGGCACGAGCGATCATCTGTTTGATCAGCGCCTCGGTGATCTGCCCGCCGTCGCTCGGCACCTCGTCCACGGTGGCCCCAAAGGTTGTCATGGTTCGCCTTTTCTCAATGCTGAACGCATCTGAGAACACGATATGCAGCCGATAGCCTAAAGCCGCGCAGACGAACGCCAGTGAAATACCTGTGGTGCCCGCGGTGTATTCAACGACGGTATTTCCCGGATGCAGACGCCCACTTCGAACAGCGCCCTCAATGGCAGTTCGTGCCATCCGGTCTTTCATGCTTCCAGTCGGATTGGCCCACTCCAGCTTGACAAGGATCCGGGCACCACTTTCTGGGGTAATGTTGCACAGTTCCACAAGTGGTGTATTCCCGATTCCAGCCAAGGCCCCCAGACCACC
>NZ_BMOL01000067.1 GCF_014647055.1 Deinococcus aerolatus
GAGTTGTCCCTCTATATCGCAAAAAAAGCCCGGGGTCTTTGAGCGTTCAGCAGGCCCTCGCGTTGTACACCGAGGTGCTCCAAGACCAGCCCCACGTCAGCCTGTCCAGCTTTGCCCGGGACGTCGAGGTGCCGTATTGGAAGCTCCGTGACGCCGGGCGTCACGGAGAGCAAGAAAAAGCACGTCAAGTTCGTCAAGCGGCACACCGTGACCGGGTGCGTGACGTCGCATTGGCGAATCCAACGTATGGGTATCGGCGCGTTCAGCGTCAATTGGTCAGGCAATACGGTCAGGCTGCGCCTGGCCGTCACGAGGTCAGATGTTTGCTCCGGGAACTGGATCTGATTCCGGCCCAGCCGAGGAAAATCCGGCGCCCGTCTGTGCCCATCCTGACGCCCCTTCTGTGGCCCGAGGGGCGCCGGGTTCAAATTGACGCCACCCGATTCAGTCTCACCGACGGCGTGGCCTGGGTGTATGTCGTGCTGGACGTTCAAAGTCGTGCCGTGCTGCACCTGGAAGTGGTTCGCCATCTCTCGGCAAGCAGCGCGGTCACCGCGCTGCAGGTAGGTCTTCAGCTACTCCATCGCCACGGGATTGAGGACAGCATCGTGGTGATGTCGGATGGAGGGTCAGATTTCACGTCGCAGGCGTTCCGGCAGGCCTGCGATGAGGTGGGCTGCTGGATCAGGGCGAAGGTGTCGCAGCGCGGTGGGATGGGGATTCTCGAACGGGTGAACCGAAATCTGAAATACGAATGGATCTTCCGGCAGGAGGTGCGGTCCATCACCGAACTCCGCGTCCAGTGCGCCCAATTCCAGCACTGGTATAACACCGCGAGGCTTCACTCGGCCCTCGGGTACGCCTACCC
>NZ_BMOL01000068.1 GCF_014647055.1 Deinococcus aerolatus
CCATCCGGGTGGCCAGTCCCCGCGCGATGGTCAGGCCCACCCCACTCCCGTCCCCGCGGGTGCGGGCGGCATCCACGCGGTAAAAGCGCTCAAAGATCCGGTCCAGATGCTCAGGGGCGATGCCGCTCCCGGTATCCGCTACCGTGAACAGCACTTCACCGCCGCCACGTGTGGCCCCCAGCGTCACCTGGCCCCCCCGTGGTGTGTGCCGCAGGGCATTACTCAGCAGGTTGGCGAGAATCTGCGACGCCCGCTCGAAGTCCGCCGTGATGTCGGGAAAATCCACAGCTTCAACCCGGACCAGCGTCACGCCGCGTTCCTCATAGGCTCCAGCGAACCGCTCGTACGCGTCGGCGATCAACGCCTGCGGGGCAAAGTCCGTGGAATGCAACTCCACCGCCCCCGCCTCCACCCGCGACACCAGACTCAGGTCCTGGGCCAGCCGCTCCATGGCCGCCGTCTCGCGCAGGATGGCCCCGGACACGGCTTCCGGCGGCATCACGCCGTCAGTCATGGCCTCGGCGTATCCGCGCAGCGCCGACAGCGGCGTGCGCAGTTCATGGGCCACGTTGGAGATCAGTTCCACCCGGCCCTGCTCCACCTGCTGCAACGCCGCCGCCATCCGGTTAAAATGCCGCGCCACGTCCGTCAGTTCATCCCGGCCCTCTTCCGGCAGCCGCCGTCCATAGTCCCCGGTGGCAATGGCGTGGCTGCCGTCGCGCAGCAGTTCCACCGACGTCACCACCCGCC
>NZ_BMOL01000069.1 GCF_014647055.1 Deinococcus aerolatus
TGGGGGACTTTCCCGATGATGCCAGAGGCTCCATTCTCATGTGGACAGGTTCTCCGGGTTCAGGTCAAGTAAGCTGAAAGTTGCAAATTGGCCGGAACCGCAAATGGGGCACCCCTGGCGGCCTGACAGATTTTATGAGATTGGACGGAAAACGAGTTGCCAGCCGACCTCCAGTTTGGTTTGAGGAGGGGCGTGAGGGCGTTTCCACTGACCTGGGGGCTCAGGGTCAGGCCCACCCTGGAGCATCAGGCGCGAGAAGACCGCCTGACCACGGCTCAACGCGTAATGAACCGCGGGCAGACCGATTTTGAGGTAGCTCAGTGCGCGCCGCTAGTGGGGATCGACGACACGTCGATCCCCACGCTGCACCACCTCAATGCCCTCGGACACAAGCAGTAGGGTCGCCACGGCCAGCACGAGGATCAACCGTTCCAGACTGGCGGCATCGCGCAGTCTGGAATCTCCCAACCCGAAGAGCCCGCTTTTCTCGTCCAGAAAGCCCTCCTCAATCTGGAAGCGCTCACCGTACTCGGCAAAGGTCTCCACGCTCGTCGGTTCGTCGCTGACCACCTGCCACTGCTCTGGGCCGTCCGACGGACGGCCCAGAGCGATATGAACGGGACCGAAATGCTTCCGTGTGAGGGTGATGTTGTGGAAACAGCGTGTTTCTCTGGGCAAGAGCTGCACGTCACGCACCTTGCAGAGCCGCTGGCCATCGGGGGCCGCCAGGATCAGGCTGGACTT
>NZ_BMOL01000070.1 GCF_014647055.1 Deinococcus aerolatus
TTCGCCGCCCGCTATCATTCCGCTTAGAAGTGCTTGACCACTGGTCCGGAGTTATGGGTTCACTCCACAAGGCCCAGTATTCCACGCCTTGACCGCAGGACTGGCTGGAGACGGGGGAGACGGGGCAGGGTTCCCCAACGCTGCGCCGACGGGGCCCGCAACAAGCGCTGGGCACTGACCGGAGGGGGACTTGGCGCGGACTGTCACCGAGCGGACAGGCCGCAAGGGCGCGGTAGACAGCAGCCTCATGCGGCTTTAAGCTGTTGCGTACTAAAGCAATCCACCTCACCTTTTCGGGTGAAGGCTTTCCTTTATGGCTGCGGAACGTCTCCGCAGGCAGCGGCGCTCCAGATCTGAAATGCAGGTGTCCCGGAGGCTTGACCATGAAGCGAACGAAGACGGCAGTTGGTGGGTTGGTGTTGCTCTCACTCTTCCTTGGTGCCGGCGCCCAGGCGCAGGACACGATCAACGTCGGGGCCAACATCGGCAACGTTCCCTGGCAATTCCAGGACGCCAGCGGGGCCAATGTCGGCTTCGAGATCGAACTCGTCACCGAGATCGCCAAGAACCTGGGCAAGAAGGTCAACATCGTCAACACCCCGTTTAACGGCCTGTTTGCCGCCGTGCAGTCGGGACGCATCGACGTCGCCATCTCCAGCATCACCATCACGAAAAACGGCTCGAAACCGTGTCGTTCGCGCAGCCCTACTACGACTCGGACCAGTCCCTGACCGTGGC
>NZ_BMOL01000071.1 GCF_014647055.1 Deinococcus aerolatus
TGATGCAAGTCGTCGCCACCAGGTCCCCTGCAGGGGACCTGGTGGCCATCGCAACGGATTTCAGCGTGTGGGACACCTGTGTTCTGTACCGGGCGCGCTGGACCGTGAAGTACACCTTCGCGAGCCTCAAGGTCCGCGGCTTTGACCTGGAGCGCACGGGCATCACTCGCCCTGAACGGTTGGAACGTCTCTTCGGGCTGGTCATCTTGGCGTGGGTGAGCTGCCTGCGGGTGGGTGTGTGGCTCCAGGCACAGGGGCCAGTCAAGGTGAAGGCTCATGGCCGGGCGGCCATAAGCCTTGTGCGGTACGGCGTGGAACGTCTTTGCAATGCGCTGCGCTGGATGCTGCCCGAGTTGCCCTGCCTAATCAAGCTGCTGAGGACTCCATTTCCCATGCCAGACGGGGTTTAAAGGAAAGATGTCCGGTACAGAGGTCCCACTGGAATTTATTGAGCGCCTTGCGGACGCACTCTGCTACGCCGCCTGAGACGTCTCGATGGCCAAAGTCGAGCTGAGGTTCGTTCCACTCCTGAAAACAGGTATGACGCATCGTCTTGGCGGAATATTCACCTTTGGGGAGGACATGCCATCGTGCCCCAGTCAGTAGGATCCATGGGTAGTGCTCCAAGAATCCCGTCAAGCGGCGAAGAGAGACTTCGCCGACGCGACCAGTTTATCCCAG
>NZ_BMOL01000072.1 GCF_014647055.1 Deinococcus aerolatus
CGAGAGAGACGCGAAATAACCTGCGTCCATCGCAATTCAGAGTGGTCTTCGGATCAGGACGGGTTGCAGTGACGCATTGAGAATCAGAAGGAAAGGTCAAGATACTAAGGGTCCACGGTGGATGCCCTGGCACTGGAGCCGATGAAGGACGCGATTACCTGCGAAAAGCCCTGACGAGCCGGAGATACGCATTGACTCAGGGATGTCCGAATGGGGAAACCCACCTGTTTACAGGTACTTCCGTAAGGAAGAGGGAACGCGGGGAACTGAAACATCTCAGTACCCGCAGGAGAAGAAAGAGACATCGATTCCGTCAGTAGCGGCGAGCGAACCCGGAAGAGCCCAAACCCGCAAGCTTGCTTGCGGGGGTTGTAGGATCACCTTTTAAGATTCGCTTTCTTTAACCGAAGCCATTGGAAAGTGGCGCCACAGCGGGTGACAGCCCCGTAGGTGAAAAGGAAAGCGACTGTGGTGACACCTGAGTAGGTCGTTGTTCGTGAAACGATGACTGAATCTGCGCGGACCACCGCGCAAGGCTAAATACTCCCAGTGACCGATAGCGAATAGTACCGTGAGGGAACGGTGAAAAGAACCCCGGAAGGGGAGTGAAAGAGAACCTGAAACCGTGGACTTACAAGCAATCATCGCGC
>NZ_BMOL01000073.1 GCF_014647055.1 Deinococcus aerolatus
CTGGGATAAACTGGTCGCGTCGGCGAAGTCTCTCTTCGCCGCTTGACGGGATTCTTGGAGCACTACCTCTTCGTCCATAGACGGAGAAGAAAGTTTCTGATCGCCGTACCCTGATGGCCGGACAGGAAGGATGAGAGTGAACGAACACGAGCTGCCAGCCGGCCTCCGGAGTGGTTTGAGGAGGAACATTGGGGCGCTCCCGCCGATTTGTGGGACAGGGTCTGACCGCCCCAGTCGCGCAAGGCACGGGTAACGAGTGGATCGTAGACGTTGCGAGAGTGGATGGTTGGATTCTCCAGCCACTGACGAACGCGGCGTTTGCTGCTTTGCGCCCTGAGAGCATCAGGCCCGTCACCATCCAGGCCAGCGTGTGGGCGCCCTGGACGTCGTTCCACAACCCCTGCCGTCTGTGCGTGAGGACGGCTTGAGAGTGTCGGAGCACGTTCCTGGTGGCACTTTGGTTGTCACAAAAAGGAAGTGTCCCCTACCGGGGACGCTTTCTCATACTTTGTGTCAGGCTGTCAGGGGTGAGCAGATTAAAAATTGTTCTGCTCATTCCCCCAAACTATTCATTTAAAAGCTCTTTACCTCTTGTAAAAAGTCAAGGTTTCTATTTGCATCCCACTCCGAACCAA
>NZ_BMOL01000074.1 GCF_014647055.1 Deinococcus aerolatus
TCCTGGCTCGGAACGCGCTGGGCGCGAGATTTTCCAGCGAGGAATGCGGCCTGAGGTCATGATAGTCGACCCTCCAATTTTCAATCTTCTCCACCGCGTCGTCCAGCGACAGGAACCAGTGGGTGTTCAGGCACTCATCCCTGAAACTGCCATTGAACGATTCGATGAACGGATTGTCGGTCGGACGTCCAGGACGCGAAAAATCCAGGGTCACGCCCTGCTGATAGGCCCACAGATCCAAGGCCTTACTGACAAATTCACTTCCGTTGTCTACCTGGATCCGGGCAGGCACCCCACGGTGCCTGCTGACCTCCTGAACCACCTCGACGACCCGCTCTCCCTTGATGCTGAAATCCACATGGACGGCCAGGCACTCCCGCGTCCAGGTGTCGATCAGCGTCAGTGCCCGAAACCGTTTCCCATTGAACAGTGCATCTGAAACGAAATCCATCGCCCACATCTCACCCTGCTGCCCTGCCCCCGGTTGCGCTGCACGTCGTGCAGCGCTCACATGCCGTCTGGGACGCTGGATTTGCAAGTTCAGCCCGGCCAGCTGATACAGCCTGAAAAATCGCTTGTGGTTAATGTGCCAGCCCTCCCGTGCCATCAGC
>NZ_BMOL01000075.1 GCF_014647055.1 Deinococcus aerolatus
GGTCCACATACGCCCGACTCGCGTATTGGACCCCCTGGTCTGAATGGTGGACCAGCCCCGCTGCTGGACAACGCGCTTGCAGCGCGTTGTCCAGCGCTGTCAGGGGCAATGCGGCGTCCATGAACCTCGACAAAGACCAGCCCACCACTTCACGGGTAAAGCTGTCCAGCACGCACGCCAGGTAAACGAAGCCCTGCTTGACGCGAATGTACGTGAGATCGGCCTGCCAGACCTGGTCAGGTCTGGTCACAATGAGGTGTGGCAGCAGATTGGCAAATCTTGACTGGTTGTGGGTGGACTCTGTCGTGGGCTGAAAGCGCCGCCTGGTCCTGCACAGCAGCCGGTGTTCTCGCATGACCCGCAAGACACGTTTGTGGTTCGCTGGACGTCCCCTGCGGGCGAGTTCATGGGCGACTCGGCGATAGCCATACCCAGTCCATTTCAGCACCACCGCCTCGATGTCTTTGGCCAGCTGCTGATCCTGATCAACACAACAGCCTCACGGCCCAGTTGATGGACGTACCAGGACCGACTCACCTGGTGCAGTTCACACAGGCG
>NZ_BMOL01000076.1 GCF_014647055.1 Deinococcus aerolatus
GCGCCATCCACATGCGCGTCTGACTGAAATACACGTGGTCCAGCTGATAGGTGTTGAGGTACATCAGGCCGTACATCACGACGGTAGACGTGGCGATCATGGCCGCAAAGCGGCCATAGCTGCCACCCATCTTGCCCTTCTGGTCCTTGCCTGAATCTTGAGACGCAGACGAACGGTTCATGGATTCGTTCATGGTTGACTCCTTGAAAGAAAAAACCGCCTGCCAGTGCGCTTTCTCCGGCAGACGGCAGCGAACTGCACGGGGTTCAGGCGCTCAGGCTGTCCAGCATCTTCTGGCACGCCTGCTCACAGCGGCGGCAGGACTCGGCGCAGACCGCGCAGTGCTTCATGTCCATCTTCTCGGCGTGCTGCTGGCATTCGTCGCCGCAGGCGTTGCAGGCGGCCACGCACGCCTGCAACTGGGCGCGGATCACGGCCAGGTCCGGCTGGGTCTGGCGCACCAGCACGCGTCCAGTGGTGGTGCAGATGTCGGCGCAGTCCAGATTCA